>JAPUFN010000149.1 GCA_027293665.1 Gammaproteobacteria bacterium
GAAAGCCTTCGAATTCATCGGGATGTACCCAGCGGGCCACTGGGAGGTGATTGGCTGTCGGCCGCAGGTACTGTCCCATAGTCAAAACATCGACGCCGTGGGTGCGGAGATCTTCCATACTTTGTTTGACTTCGAATTCGAATTCTCCAAGTCCCAGCATCAGACTTGATTTCGTGAGCACATGCGGCGCGCACTGCTTTGCGTATGCCAACACGTCAAGCGTCTGCTGGTAGCCGGCTCGGGGGTCGCGCACTGGTTGGGTCAGACGTTCGACCGTTTCGAGATTCTGGGCGAACACCTCCAGGCCGGAGTTGACCACGGTAGCGACTGCGGCTCTTGCGCCTGAAAAATCCGGGGTGAGGGCTTCAACCGCGGTTGCAGGATTCATCTGCTTTATTGCTTTCACACAAGCTGCATAGTGACTGGCGCCACCGTCCGCAAGATCGTCGCGATCCACCGAGGTCAGTACGACATACTTGAGTCCCATCAAACGAACCGACTCAGCGGCGTGTTGCGGCTCCTCGGGATCAAGCCAGCCGTTGGGATTTCCGGTATCCACCGCGCAGAATCTGCAAGCTCTGGTGCACACTGACCCCATGAGCATGATCGTTGCGGTACCGTTGCTCCAGCACTCACCAATGTTGGGGCAATGAGATTCTTCACAGACTGTTGCGAGGTTGTGTGCCTGAACTGTCGCCCGGACGGCCTGGTAGCTCGCGCCACCACCGATCCTGACGCGCAACCACGGTGGCTTGCGGCCGCCTGGGGCAGGTGCCGTCGAACGGTGCTTGATGCCGTCTTTGATGGCGCTGAAGCCCTGTTCAGTGGCAAATTTTTCGCCGCTTTTCACGCTTGCACTCATGGCTTGCAGTGTAACCGAATGCTGGGGATGGGTCGCGGCGGCCATGAGGATTGCGTTGCGTCAGGGGCTGCGCATAATGCTCGCTCGTGTCTTGCGGGAGGGTAGAACGAATGTCGACGTCGGCCAGGCCGGAGATTGGTTCGGAGTCCGCAACATGAGCCAGCCAAATACCAGGCCCGTGATCGTGACCGGTGGTGCCAGCGGCATAGGCCGTGCGATCGTCGATCGGCTGATGGCGGAGGGTTACCCGGTTGGCGTGTTCGATATTAACCAGCCAGGCTTGACTGAACTGGCCGCAACTCACGGTGACGCGCTGCGTACTTATTGCGTCGACATTAGCGATTATGATTTGGTTGCTGCAGCGGTAGATCAGTTTGAACAGGATACGTCGCCCGTTTACGGACTTGTCAACAATGCCGGTTGGGACGAAGCTCGAGTGTTCCTGGATACGGATCCGGAATTCTGGCGCAAAATCATAGACCTCAATCTGTACGGCCCACTCAACATGACGCATTGTGTGCTCTCGCAGCTGAAGGCGCAGGGTGCTGGAAGAGTGATAAACATCGCGTCGGACGCTGGGCGTGTCGGTTCGAGCGGTGAAGCCGTTTACTCGGCGGCCAAAGGTGGCACCATCGCATTGATGAAGACACTGGCGCGCGAACATGCACGCCACGGCATCACCTTCAACAGCATCTGTCCCGGACCGACCGACACGCCGTTGCTGGCTGGCTTTGATGATTCGGGGAAACTGTTGGAAGCGTTGAAGCGCGCCATTCCATTAAAGCGTCTTGCTGAGCCAGCGGATTTTCCCGGGTTGGTAGTCTACTTCCTCAGTGACGAATCTTCGTTTGTTACGGGTCAGACAATCAGTATTTCCGGCGGTCTGTCGATGCACGGCTGATTATCCACGAGAGAATATTCATGAGCGAATTTGAAGATATCCTGTACGAAGAAAGCGATGGTGTTGCAAGCATCACCATCAACCGTCCCGAGGTTTACAACGCATTCCGTCCGCGCACTGTCATGGAGCTACTGCAGGCGTTCTATGTGGCAGGCTGGAACGATGATATTGGCGCCATCGTGCTTACAGGGAGTGGCGAAAAAGCATTTTGCACCGGCGGTGATCAATCAGACCACGAAGCGGGTTACGGCGATGGCCAGACGCGTGGTGGGATCGGCATGCCTGTCGAGGAATTGCATGCTGTAATTCGAGACGTGCCTAAGCCGGTCGTCGCCAAAGTGCGCGGTTATGCCATCGGTGGTGGCAATGTGTTGGCAACAATCTGCGATCTGACCCTTGCAAGCGAGACCGCCATCTTCGGCCAGGTTGGACCGAAAATGGGATCGGTTGATCCGGGCTTCGGTACCGCGTATCTCGCGCATGTGGTAGGAGAGAAGAAAGCACGAGAAATCTGGTACCTGTGCCGTCGTTACAGCGCTCAAGAGGCGCTCGAGATGGGACTGATCAACGCTGTGGTGGCGGACGATGAACTGGATGCGGAAGTGGCCCGCTGGTGTGAAGAGTTGGTGGCGCGCAGTCCCACTGCGATCGCGATCGCGAAAAAGTCATTCAACGCCGACACCGATCACATCAAAGGGATCGCCGGTCTTGGCATGCAGGCGCTGAAACTCTACTACGCAACGGAGGAATCCAAAGAGGGTGTCTCCGCTCTCAATGAAAAGAGAGATCCGGATTTCCGCAAATTTTTGAGTTGAGAAAAAACATTCCCAATGCCGCCAACTCTGCAGGATTTCGAAGGCGTACCTCTGGTCCCGTCGTGATCAGATCGTACACAACGCCTTTGACACTGAGGGTCTACGACGCCCTTCCTGGCAATCCATTCTGGATTGGCAGCGGATTCCTGGCCGGCTTGATTCTCATGTATCTCGTCGGCGGAGCTTTTCCGGTAGGAGCCGGTGAGGCATCTTTGGACGACGTTCGGGTGACCATAACGCAACTCCTCCTGAGCGCATATGTTGCCTCCGCATATGCCTATCTCCTCATGACAGCACGCAAGTCAACAGATGATCTGGCACCGGTTGCCCGGCATGACTCACAGTGGCAAGCGATTGTCGATCGAGTTGGCACGCACCCTCGATGGGTTTTACTGTTCGTCGGTGCGACGAGTTCCCTGGTTTTAGGGGTAGGCGCTACAAACATTACCACACTTGAAATAGAGCCATGGCGTTTGCAAGGTTGGACCTACGATACTTACTGGCAACGTGTTACGACTGCGTTGATATGTTGGTGGGTGGGCTGCATTGGCTACGTGATCGTAGTGGAATCTGCACGTTTATCCCGGTTGTCGGACGCAATCACTACTCTGGATCTTCTTGACTTGGTTCCCTATCGACCGTTGATCCGCCAGGGATTGACTAATGCGCTACTGGTAATCGGCACGGTATCGCTGTTGTCGCTCTTTCTGGTCGAATCTCGCTATGGACCATTGCTCGTAGGAG
Source organism: Gammaproteobacteria bacterium (assembly GCA_027293665.1). Taxonomy (GTDB): domain Bacteria; phylum Pseudomonadota; class Gammaproteobacteria; order Pseudomonadales; family Azotimanducaceae; genus SZUA-309. The sequence continues at coordinate 3,323 of JAPUFN010000149.1, forward strand.
CCTGGACCGGTTGCGTGATATTTGCCTGGACCAGTTTGATGTTTCCGTTGCGCGGCATTCGCAGAAAGATCAAAGCCGCCAAGCAGCAGGAACTCGACTGGTGCAGGCTAACGTTGAAAACCGCGAGGGATGAACTGAAGTCGAGTGTTGGTAAGTCGCAATCCATTACCGATGTCGTTGCCTACCGGACCATCATCGAGAACATCAGAAACTGGCCCTTCGATAATCCTACACTCGTCCGTTTCGCCCTGTTTCTCTTGATTCCAGTGGGCTCCTGGCTTGGGGGCGCTTTTGTCGAACGCGGCCTGGATCTCTTCCTGTCAGGAACCCTGGACTCTGCTCTACAGCAACGCGCAACACTGTCCTGACGCGGCGCGCCCCGGAAATGTTCAACTCACCCGGGATGCCCCCCTTGTCCCAGGTGGCGTGCCTGCATTCGGTTGCCCTTATCGAATCAACTGATCACACCACCTGCAAGGCCGATGAGAATTGCGGTGGGTAGCATGGCAAAGAACCAGCGACCGTAGTTCGGTAATTGCCACCACCAGAGTTCGACTGCGTTGAGCGCCTCAACCAAAATGCTAATTTCCCTTCTCCTTGCTCTCTTCCCTTTCGTGACCTAACTGCTCTTTCAGTTCTGTCGGTTTGAAAAGCCTGTCGATTAAAGTATCAGGCCTCTCTTCATTGCCCCCTCGGCGACGACCGACAACCGAGCGCTAACTTAGCGGGTCAAGCAGCAGAAAGAAGGGAAAGACAAAGGAAAATAGTGGGCAAATACGGGAGGAGCACTGCCGGGAATTGCTGGAAGAGTCGTATAATTTTTATTTCTTAGATAAAACAGTAAAGTGAACTGATGAAGAGGGATGAAAAATGAGTGAGAC
>JAPUFN010000015.1 GCA_027293665.1 Gammaproteobacteria bacterium
TTCAATGTGGCAGGTATCGAGATAGAAAACACGGTTCATGCAGACGTCTACAACAATGTCGCCACCAACAACACCGGCGGGATTCTCGTGTTCAACATGCCCGATCTGCAACAGGCCGGCCACAGCACGCGGGTGTTCAACAACAAGATTATCAACAACAACACCCCTAACTTTGCACCACCCGGGGGTGCCGTAGCGGGCGTACCGGCAGGTACCGGCGTGCTGATCAACGCCAACGACAAAGTCGAGATTTTCGACAACGAAATTTCCGGCAACCAGACAGCCAACATTCTGATCAGCAGTTATTTCAGTGCCGGTTATTCGGGCGATCGTGAAACTGCCGCGAGTTTCGATCCGTATCCTGAAACGATCTACATCTACGGTAATACGTTCATCGGCGGCGGCAACGCCCCAGACCGTGCAGAACTCGAGGCCGTTCGAACCGCCCTGTACGGCGCCGACGGCAGCCTGCCGGACATCGTCTGGGATGGCTATGTGAATCCGGCGGTATCACCCGAAGGTGGTGTAATTTGTGTGGATAATGCCGATGCTGTTGTGCTCAACATCGACGGTCCGAATGACAATCAGAACGTTACCACCGACATGGCCGCGCATCAGTGCAGCCATCAGAAGCTCGCTGAGGTGACTTTTGCAGTCAGATAGTTTTCAGGAATAGAATCAGGATGATCCGCAGGCTCTGTCTACTTTCTGCATTACTTTCAGCGTCTTTGGCTCTACTTGGGTGTGACCAGAGTGAGCCCGGCGTGCAATATTTCGACCCCGCTGCGTACCCCGAACAATTATCGCAGTGGCATCTGGTGAAGATGACGGAAGATGCGCTTGTCTTCAGCGAAGAAGCCGTCATCTATGACCTCAACACCCCGTTATTCTCAGACTACGCCCAGAAATTACGAACCGTCTGGTTGCCCAACGGACAATCAGCGGAGTACGCCGACTACGAAGCATTCGATTTCCCCGTCGGCACTATCATCAGTAAAACGTTTTTTTACCCCGAGGCGGCAGAGACCGGTTTCGTAAAAACCTCTTATGAGTGGCCCAAAAGCGGTAACTCTTTACCAGTTCTCGGCCTCAACATTCTCGAAACCCGACTTCTCGTCAAACAGGCCGACGGCTGGGATGCGTTGCCCTACGTCTGGCGTGGTGATGACGCCTATCTGAAGATCGCCGGAGATTACATTCCTTTGAAAGTCGACCACGAAACTGGGGTAGATGAAGATCTTGCGTACATCGTGCCAACCCGCAACGAGTGCGCCGCCTGTCACGCGACCAATCACTCCACCGGCGAACTCCTGCCGATCGGACTCAAGGCCCGCCATCTGAATCGAGAATTTCGCAGTGCCTCCAATCAGCTGCTGCACTGGCAGCAGTTGGGTATTCTCCGGGGTCTTCCGCAAGATCCCCCTGCCCTCACACGCTGGAATGACACTACCGCGACGCTCGAAGACAGAGCGCGAGCGTATCTCGACATCAACTGCGGTCACTGTCACAACTCGAACGGGTCCGCCGATACATCCGGCCTTTTCCTGGACACAGCGACTACCTCAATGCGCGAACTCGGTACCTGCAAACCACCCATTGCCGCGGGCGGCGGCAGCGGTGGTCACCAGTACTCCATCGTCCCAGGCAGACCGGATGAATCCATTCTGGTCTTTCGAATGGCAACGAGCGACCCCGCGACGCGCATGCCGGAACTCGGACGATCACTCGTCCACCTTGCAGCCACGAATCTGTTGACCGACTGGATAGTCAGCCTCCCGGGTGAATGCATCGAAGGGTGAGAGTTCGTCTCATTCGTCTGCAGGCGCGAAGCGATAGACGAACTTCCGGATGAGCAGGAAGTTATTGATCGTTGCCAGCGCACTGCCGATCATCAGCGCAATCAAGGGATATGCCACAAAGGGGCCGGAGATAATCAACGCCGAGTAGGTGCCCAGATTGATCCCGGCGCCAATCGACTGGATGACGAAATAGTTGATGAAACGTGAATGCCTGATCGATGCACCGAACGTGAACTCAGCATTGAGAAAGAAGGTCAGGCTGATCGCAACCAGCCAGGCGACGCTGCGGCAGAGGATCAGCGTTGTCTCATCGCGACCGAAGTCAAAACCGTATATGAGCGTCGACATGGTGCCGATATCTGCGGCAAATCCGACAGCCCCCACGACCAGGAACCTCGCGAGTTGCTGGTGGACGCGACGTTCGAGTTGCGTGGGGGTTTCGGTGCTACTCATCGTTATCGGACTGTGAAGCACCGCTGGAGCGCTGCTCTTTCCTGGCCTTTCTCGCTCTACCGCGGCCTTTAGCCTCCGCTTTACTTCCTTTTTTCCGCTCGCGCTGTTCGCGTACCGCGATCAGTTCAGGAAAGTGATTCTCCACCACGGGTCGTACCAGTTTCTCAAAGGCAATATAGCCCAACAGCAAAGCAGCGAGCCCGTAACCGCCTGCGAAATCAAACACATAAACGGGCCAGATGAATGCCAGCATCACGTTGATGAATGACAGAAAGCTGATCCGGATGGCGAGCTCGAATATCTGCGCCACCGCGAAATCCGCAACGCTTGTACTTTCGAGAATTTCGCCGGCAAACATCTGCACTTCAATAACGATGAACGCAACAACGTAGCCAAGTCCGTAAAAACCACCGCCCCGAGCAGACCATACGCGCACCAGCGCGTCGCGCATCATCGGCCCTATGGACTTCGGCTCGGCATGCAGGCGTTTGGCGGTGTGTAGGTGTCGCATCAGGCGGCCGGGCTGCTTCTCCTTTCCTGCCACACGATTGGCCTTGTTTCTTTCTTTGCTCACTTATACAGCTTAGCGGATTAGGCCGACACACTGAACGACACGGTCCCTACGGTCGTACTATCCCGGCAGCAGCCGAGGTAACATGCACCGAAAAACAACAAGGATGCCACCGTGTGGGAATCACCGATCACCTGTCCGTCCAGGACCATTGAAGAAGGCTGGATAGATTACAACGGTCACTTGAACATGGCCTACTACAACGTGCTGTTCGATCAGGCCTTGGATCACGTCTACGACCAGCTCGGCGTTGGTGTGGAATACACACGCAGCGGTCAGGGCTCCTGCTTCACGCTGGAAGTACACGTCAACTATCTCAGTGAACTTGTTCTCGATGATCCGATAAAAATTGATTTCCAGCTGTTGGACTACGACAACAAGCGGCTGCACATATTCGAACAGATGTTCCATGCAGAGACCGGCGATCTCGCCGCAACCTCGGAGCAGCTGGCATTGCACGTCGACATGGCGTCGCGCCGTTCAGCACCCTTCCCGCAAACTGTCATGCCTGACATCGAGGCACTCGCGGCAGCGCACGCTGAGCTGCCCGTGCCGGATTATGTCGGCCGGGTGATCGGCATCCGCAAATCCGGCTGAACCTTAATCGCGGTGCCGGAATCAATGAATCAGCGCCCGGTGATCTCCAGAATCGTGTGCCCGTGGTGTTCCTGCGCGAACTCATCACGCGCCCTTACCGACAGCGTATAGACCCCGGCTTCGAGATCATCGGGTAAATCCGCGGTAAAAATGTGTGACGAAGGTGTCGCCTGCAACCAGGATTTCTTTGTGGCTTCATTACGCGCAAACACTTCGAGCATATAGGGATCGGCACGCGTGACTCGCTGCATAGGGATGTAAGGTCCATCATCAATACGGAACTCGACCACCGATTTCGGTCCGCCATCGAAGAGGTTCACCACAACTTCCGCCGCCGGCACCTGATCCACATTGAAGCGTCCGTCGAACAACTCCCCCGCTCGAAAATCCCGCATGCCGTCAGCGCTGAGGCCATGGTGCGCGACATCGAACAAAATACGCATTTGGAAATCTTCGCTGTAACCGGCTGCCTTGTAACGAATGACGAGATCCGTGCCATCGACTTCGAGGATGTGATAACCGTTTGGCGTACCGTCGCGTTGGTCGGTCGTCGGTATGCCTCGCGGATCGAATGGGCCGCTCCACCACGACCCCGAGACGGTCGATAAGACGTGATGGTGGAATTCACCCGGTCCGCGGAAGCCGTCATCACGGTCGAAATACAAATGCTCGGTGGTGTGGGTGTGGCCTGCGACGGCATAGAGATTCGGCCGGCCGGACAGGAGTTCGAACAGGTCCCGGCGATCGGCCGTAGTAACCCCGGGCGAATCGGCAACGTAAGTTTCGAGCGGAGAATGCATTCCGATGAAGATGAGTGTGTCACTTGAGACGTGGCTGAGTTCCTTTTTCAGCCAGGCCAACTGGCGTTTGCCAAAGTTGGCAATGTAACCCCCATTACCTCTGACATCACCCGGATCCGACTCACCATTCCCCTTGTACTCGATGTTGTCGAGCACGACGAATAACGCCTCGCCATATTCAAAGGCGTAGTACGGTGGTCCGAAGTAGCGTTTGAAGGTCTCCAGCGAGTAGGTGTCGTTCGCCGCATCGAGGTTCAGTTCGTGATTGCCTGGCACGTTGTACCAGGGTATCCCGATCTCACCGATGATTGCATTGAGGCGGGGAAACACTGACATGTCATCGAACGTGATATCACCCATAGTCATGCCAAAGCGGGCGTTGGTGCCGATTAATTCGGCGACGACGTCGTCGCGAATAAAATCAACTTCCGCATCGGTCTGTGGTTGCGTATCCGACAGCAGGATCACTTCGAATTTCGTGGGCTCCTCGCGTGCCTGCAGCGGAAAATTGATCGCGTCCGGAAGTGGTCCCGTTGGCTCGATGCCAATGTAGCGCATCCCCGCCGGTGAGCCATCCGGCTGGTGAATGTAGTAGAACTGCGGCAGTTGATCTTCGTTGACCGGCGTTGCGTAACCGCGCGGCTTGGTGATGAACACGATGGCTTCATCGGCGATATCGATTCGATACTCACCCTGCGCGTTGGTGACAACAACATCCACACCATCGGAAACCCTTACGCCACCGATGCCCGGTTCTCCAGCATCGAGGCTGCCATTGCCATTGAGATCTTCGAACACCCTGCCTTGCGCCGTAGCCGCATCTGCCGGTACGGACAATGCGAGACACACAGCTGCTATAGAGCAGCCGCGCAGCTTCCACGCGCGAGTGCGTTGTCGATTCTGTCGATTCATGAGTTCATATCCTTACGCATCGTCCGAGTTACTGAAATGAAAAAGGGGAGCCGATCGCCCCCCTTCCTGTCGTGCAGCGTGAAATCGTTTCCCGCTAGTAGCCTTCGAGTTCGCCGTAGCGATTGCGATGAAAGTTTACATCGCCGAAGGTTTGTTCGGTCACCGCTGCTCGCTTGATGAAAAAGCCGATGTCGAACTCATCCGTCATCCCGATGCCGCCGTGCATCTGAATGCCTTCACGTGATACGAGATTAAACGTCTCGCCGACTTTTGCCTTGGTGAGACTGGCAAGCTTTGCAATATCTTCCGCACTTCTATTCTCATCGAGCGCCGTCAGCGCTTCGAGCACGCAGGATTTGGAAAGCTCGACCTCGCAGAACATGTCTGCTGCTCGATGCTTCAGGGCTTGGAAAGAACCAATGGGCACCCCGAACTGCTCACGCTCCTTGAGATATTGGATCGTCCGCTCGAAACACTCTTGAGTGCTGCCCAACATCTCTGCGGCGATTCCGATTCGTGAAATATCCAGCGTCGGATCCAGGACAGCCGCACCCTTATCCACCTCACCAATGACAGTAGCGGCATCAACCTGTACGTTTTTGAGCGAAATATTGGCTGCATTGCGGGAATCCGCCATTTTAGTCGGCGTGACTGTAATCCCGGTTGCTTCGCGATCCACGAGAAAGAGCGTGAGGCCATCGCGTTCACCGGCATCACCTGATGTACGGGCGACAACAATCAGCTTATCGGCCACATTGCCGTCGAGCACAAAAGTCTTCTCGCCGGTCAGCTCAAAACCATCGTTTTTGGCACTGGCGGTCGTCGCCACCCCGTAGGGGTTGTGCCGATGGGACTCTTCCAGGGCCAGGGCGAGCAGCAACTGACCACCTGCGATCAAAGGCAGCAGTTCACTTTTCTGCGCCTCGCTGCCACCGATATTGATCACGGTGCCACCTGTCCAGACCGTCGCAAACAGCGGGCTTGCCGTGAGCGTGCGGCCGGTTTCTTCGGTCACCACACCCAGCCCCTTATAGCCAAATGCCAGCCCACCGTGCTCTTCGGGCCATGGAATGCCCGCCCAGCCGAGTTCCACCATGGATTTCCAGGTATCTCGATCAAATCCATCCGGATTTTCCTCGTCTCGCAGTTTTCTCAATTGATCAATTGGGGCACTTTTCGAGCAGAAATCTTTGGCGCTGTCTTTGAGCATGTTCTGCTCTTCGTTCAGGATCATCGGCATTTTCGGCTCCCCCAGAGAACCCAACAACAAAGCCCGCAATTGTACGTCTTAACCGGGTAAGCGTTCAAACCGACAATTAAATCACCGATCTCCGGGAGCCCGCGAATTCAGTAGCAATTACGCTATTACACAGAACTTACAATCAATACATGAACCTTGCTGTTGCCAGGTGGCTTCCCTCCTACACTGACTGCATTAGAGACGACGCGAGCGAAGGCTTATGGCTATGCGGTTGGCAGTTTGCACCATGACACTATGCTTAAGTTGCTGGATTCCCGGTAACCTGGCCTACGCTGATGCTGGCGCGGCAGCAACAGCGCCGAATGAAATCAGTTCGGCTGGGATGAGTAGCGACGGCACGTTCCAACTCGCGAGCCGGACCAAAGTGATTGCGGTCTCCAATGTACAACCGCACACCAGTTCCGTGCAGGATCTGTCGATCTTCGGGGTGATTTCTCTGGGCATCATGGGCCTGATCTGGGTGCGCCGCCACACCACCGAGCTGTAAAACTTCAGGGCGCCAGTTCGCTCGATTGCAGTTCCAACATAGCTTCGCGTGGAAAGTACTTTCTGGCTAACGCCTGCTCCGTCACAGTCAGAGGATCGTTTAACCAGCTAGCTGCATCGCCGGGGCCGCTGAACGATAGTGCTACCACATGATCCCACTCGTCGCTGCCACCGAAGGGGTCTACCCTGGTATTCCACACAACCGCGCCCGAATAACCGGCCGCGGTTCGCAATACGTTTTGGATTGCGGATTTTGCGTTGTCTTCAGAGCCTTCGCGGTATTGCAGCAACCACACCAGCAGGTAGCGTGTCGCGGCAAGATCCACGGGGTCGCCCGCTGTACCGAGCAACAAAGTACGCTGGCTGGCGAGCAGGCTGCGGAATTCCGCCCGCGTCATCATCTGCACCAGATTCGCACCTCTGGGAAAGCCCAGAACGTGCACATCCTGCCATTCATCCGCCTGCCTGCCGGAGCGCAACTGCAACAGCGCTCCGCGCCACAACAATTCGCCTTCTTCTTCGCGAGCGAGATCGTTGAGCAGGCGAAAGTAGGGGTCGGCCGGATCATCTAACGTGGCGAAGTGGATGAGGTAGTAGGGCTGATTGCGGCGCGAATCATCGATTGCGAGCGATGCGATGTCCGCACCCAACCACCACACTCCCAGTGCTGACACACCGGCCAGCGCCACCAGGAAGATCAGAAAGCTTGCCAGCGATCGACTCAAAATCCAGGCACCACAGCAATACGAGAGTGATGAATCTTAGCGTAATCCCCGACGACTCGCCTCGCCGCGGGGTTTTGCGGTACATTGATCGACTTGGGGATACTTTGCTTAAGAATTTGCTCAGGAGGTAAGCCATGTACCAGGACATCGACTATGCGGTCGAGGATCCAGTTGCCGTCATCACGATGAACCGGCCAGACAAGCTCAACGCATTTACCAATCGGATGCTCGCAGAAATTCGCCATGCACTGGCCGCAGCCGAACAGGATGACAACGTCGTTGGCATTGTGTTGACCGGTGCCGGTAGAGGATTCTGTGCCGGGATGGATATGGGCAGCCTCGATAACCTGTCATCCGGGAGCGGTGAACGCGAAGATCTCTCAGCCCTTGAAGCCAATCCGGGTGACCCCGAAATGGGTGCGGATTTTCAGGTGACATTCTCTTACCTGCTGTCTATTCGTAAGCCATTGATCGCGGCTGTCAACGGCGCCTGTGCGGGACTCGGCTTCTGCTTCGCACTGCTTGCCGACATGCGTTTTGTCGAACGTCAGGCCAAGTTCTCCACGGCATTTTCCCAGCGAGGCTTAATCGCGGAACATGGTGCGAGTTGGCTACTGCCACGACTGATCGGCTCGGGTCGTGCGCTCGACATTCTCTGGAGCGCCCGAAAATTCGATGGCGTAGAAGCGGACAGGCTCGGTCTGGCGGAACGATTGTGTGATACCGGCACGTCACTGGCGGAAGCCAGGGATTTCATCGTTGAGTTGGCGGCAAACGCTTCGCCAACATCGCTGAAAGTCATGAAAGCGCAGGTCTACCGACATCTGAATGCATCGCTTGGCGATGCCATGCAGGAAACCAACGAGTGGATGGCGGAAAGCCTGGTTCGCGAGGACTTCAAAGAAGGTGTGCGATCATTCATCGAAAAACGACCACCGAAATTTCCCCGGGTCCGCGTTGAGAAATGATGCGGGCTGAACTTGCTCAAGCAATCAGGCCAGCGGATGTAACGCTGATCTGCTCAAGGAGACACTCATGAGTGAAGTCATCGCTACGGATCTAACGTCATATGACTGGCCGGACTTGATCAACTCGCTGAATCGGCTCCTGCGAATAAGAACCACGCCCATCGGCATGAAGCTGTTCGCCACGCGCGAAGAGATGGAGGCAGTTCCGCGGATCCGCCGACCGGCCGACATCCACACAACCGACCAGATCGTGGGGATGGCGTGCCGCAATGGCTGGACAGTAGGCATCACGGTCGAAGATCTGGTTGGCGCCCAATGCAGTACTGTCATCGGCTTGTCAGAAAGAAGTGAAGAGTGGCTCAGCGGCGATCGCATGCAGGGGGTCTGGTATGAAAACGCAACGGATGCAGCGGACCACCAGGCCGCGATGGATGTCGTACCTTACGGCAAGTACGAAGCCATGGTCGTCAGCCCGCTCACGAGTGGCCGCTTGAACCCACCGGACATCTGCCTGATCTATGCA
>JAPUFN010000150.1 GCA_027293665.1 Gammaproteobacteria bacterium
GCCGCCAATGTCAATGCGCAGATTGAATATGTCAGGAGCCAGGGTGCCATCGCAAGCTCCATTGGCAATGCCCTGGTGCTTGGTTGCTCATCTGGTTACGGTCTGGCTTCGAGAATCAACGCAGCTTTTGGCTGTGGGGCAGCGACCCTGGGTGTCTCCTTTGAGAAACAACCCACTGCAAGGAAAACGGCGACAGCCGGTTGGTACAACAACATCGCGTTCGAAGAAGCCGCAGCCGCTGAGGGTCTTTACGCGAAAACGCTCGATGGCGATGCCTACTCCGATGAGATGAGATCCCGTGTCGTTGAGCGCATCCGGCAGGACATGGGACGGCTGGATCTGCTGATCTACTCACTTGCCTCTCCGGTCAGGCAGCATCCGCGCACGGGCGAGTTGCACCGCTCGGCGATCAAACCGCTCGGCGATGCCATGCGTATCAAATCGCTCAATGTTGTTAAGGGAGAGGTCCATGAAGTGGACCTGGAGCCTGCTACTGCGGAAGAATTGGCGGAGACCGTTGCGGTGATGGGCGGGGAGGACTGGGAGTTCTGGATCGACGCTCTGCAGGAGGCCGACCTCCTTGCCGATGGCTTTCGCACTCTCGCATTCACCTATATCGGTAGCGAGTTGACCTGGCCGATTTACTGGCATGCGACCCTTGGCAAAGCCAAAGAGGATCTGGATCGTGCGGCTCGTGTGATGACCGAAAAGTTGGCCGCGGTATCCGGGGAAGCGAAGGTCGCCTCCCTCAAGGCGATCGTCAGCCAGGCGTCCAGTGCCATTCCGGTGGTGCCGCTGTACGCAACGTTGCTGTTTGCGGTGATGAAGGAGCAGGGCGTGCATGAGGCATGCATCGACCACGTCCATCGGCTTTTCGCGACCCAGCTAGCTCGCGGGGCACAGCTTAACGTTGATGACGAAGGTCGAATTCGACTGGATGATGTCGAACTCAGTGCCGCCATTCAGGATGAGGTCAAACGCCGCTGGCCTCTGGTCACTACGGACAATCTATCAGAACTCGGTGATCTCGACGGATTCCGCGAAGACTTTCTCAACCTGTTCGGTTTCGGCTTCGCAGGTGTGGACTACACGGCAGATCTTGACCCGGCGCTCGGCCGCGACGTCTAAAGCAATTCAGGCGAGCGTCCTACAAGCAAGGACGTAGATCGGCACTGTTCTGAATTCGCGCAGCTGGCGACATTAGGTCCTTATGGATCTACGCAATCCCGGGGCGCGAGCACGCCCTTTCCGCTACTTCGGCTATGCTGGACTGCTGTTGCTCTCAGCGCTGCTCGCGGTCGAAGCAGGTGCAGCCGACGGCTACTGGACCCTGGCAGGATTTTCGGTTGTCTGGTTGGTCTTTGTAGAGTTTGTCCGGCGAAAGCTGCTCGATTCGCCCTGGATAGCACTGGGAACACATGTCTTCGAATGCCTCGTGCTGGGTCTGCTCATGACCTGGTGTGTCTTTCCGCTATGGCCGATGGCCAGCGTCGGTCTGATGCTGCTTGTCGGCGCCGGCGCCCAGGGTGGCTTGAGATTTCTGCTGCCGGGCACCGCAGCACTCTGTCTGGGCGTGTTCAGTCTCGGTGGCACGCACCCCGCCCGGCTGGCCCCGGCCTCGCCGTTAGTCACGATGTCCAGCGTGGTGCTGTTGTATTTGTTCATGCTTGGTATCGCCATGGAAAGCTTCCGTCAGGCCCAGCGCCTGCATGCGAGCCGCCTGCGGGCTGTTGGTGAATCGTTGGATCTCGAAGCGTTCAATGCCCGTCTCGGACGCTATCTGCCGCGGCCACTGTACCGGTTGATTGAGCATTCGCCCGCCGTGCGACATGTACCTCGGCATCAGTGGGTGTGTGTCGCCTTCATCGATGTGGTTGGTTTTACGGAGCTCGTCCAGACCCGGGCGGCTGAAGAGATTGTCGACATTCTCGATGGCTACCTCGCCGCCATCGCAGAACTGGTCGATTCACAGCAGGGTGTTTTGAGCAAACTTCTAGGCGATGGAGTTTTAGTCTACTTCCCGGAAACGCAGGATCGTAGAGAGAGTGTGCGGGCTTGTCTGGCCATGTGCCACCAGCTTGAACCCATGCTTGTGGCAATAAGGCAGAGATGGCATGAGCGAGGATTGCTGGTGGACCTGCACACTCGCGCCGGTGTCGCCAGTGGTTATTGTGCGATCGGCGATTGGGGTGGTGCCGGTCGGCTCGACTACACAGTGATCGGCACACCTGTGAATCTTGCCAGTCGTTTGCAACAGGAGGCACAAGTGGCTGGAGTGCTGGTCTGTGACACGACTGCCGCACTGCTTGATGGAAATAAGCAGCCCTGCCTTGAACAGGCCTGCGATGTTGCGCTCGGCCCGGGCGAAAGCTTCTTCATCAAGGGATTTGGTGTGGTAAAGGCGTATCCCTTGGTGGCCAGCGCACTGTCTGCTAAGGTGCGCGCCTACTGAAATCACCCCGGGTACACCGGGAACGTTGCATGGAAAAGATATTTCTCAATGCCTGTGCCGGTGAGGCAACCGACTACACGCCCATCTGGTTGAACCGGCAGGCTGGGCGCTATATGCCTGAATATCATGCGGTAAAGGGCAACTCCCCAAGCCTCGATTTCTTTAAGGATCCGGAGCGAGCCGCGCAGGCCACTCTGGATGCTCAACGTATTCTGGGTGTGGATGCGGCCATTATATTTGCAGACCTGTTACCCATCATGGAGCCGATGGGTCTGGATCTCGAGTATGTGCCGGGTGCAGGGCCGGTGTTTCATAACCCGCTGCGCACACCGGCCGACGTTGCGGCACTTCGTGTTGCACCTGCCGTTGAGGCTACGCCGTACATCGCTGATACGATAAAGAACGTCCTTTCCGCGCTACCCGACGACGTCGCGCTCATTGGATTTGCGGGAGCGCCCTTCACGCTTGCCTCTTACGCAATTGAAGGCAAGGGGTCGCGTAACTATGTGTTTGTTAAAAAATTGATGTACGAATCACCAGACGTGTGGCATCAGTTGCTGGACAAACTCGTTTCCCAGGTGACCAGCTATCTCGAGCTGCAGATCGCGAGTGGTGTTGATGCAGTTCAGTTGTTTGATACCTGGGTGGGGTGCCTCTCATTAGATGACTTTGTCAGCTATGTGCAGCCGCATCTGCAGAAACTGATTGGTAATCTCAAGGGTAAAGTTCCGCTGATTTACTTCGGTACGGGTAACGGTCATCTGCTCGACGCCACCATGACCTGTGCGCCGGATGTGATGGCACTTGACTGGCGGGTGCCACTTGGCGATACGTGGCAGAAACTAGGGGTGCAGGCGGTGCAGGGTAACCTCGATCCCATTGTGCTGTGTGCGGATCGATCAACTATTCACAAGCAGGCACAGGATGTCCTGAATCAGGCAGCAGGTCGGTCCGGACATATATTCAACCTGGGGCACGGCATTATCCCGGAAACTCCCGTGGACAACGTCAAAGCACTCGTCGACTTCGTCCACGAATCATCCCAACGCCGTTAGCATGCCTGTTATACGTCTGATCCTTCTGAGTGGATTCTGGTTGCCGTTGCTGGCGTGCACCTATCTGGCATTGGCTCCAAGTCCACCGGATACGGTATTCAGAATCAGCGATGTGTTACTGCATGCGTTGGCATTCATCTATCTGACGTTTGCGCTGATCCTGGCGTACGCCGACAAAGGGCTCTGGCAGACCTTCGCCTGGATGCTGGCGTACGGCCTGCTGCTCGAGCTGATTCAGAGTTTTGAGCCGGATCGTACGGCGGAACTCAAAGATGTTTTCGTGGACGTTGGCGGCATCCTCGTCGGCATCGGTCTGGGTCGACTCGCGGCGGACACTGTGCGGGAATTGATTCGTGACATCGCCGGCCGGCTGGGTATCGTGTGACTGGCTTATTGCTACTTGGTCAATCCGTGACCCGGTTGTCCAGAACACTCTGCGAGCGCCAGATGACTTGCGGTTCGCTGTCGTTCATCACGGCGTATACCTCGAGACCCGAATCCCAGCAGTTCTGGCCGTCGAGTTGATACTCCACTTCAAAACGCATGTGCACCATATGTATCGTTGAATCGGGGTCACTGGTCGTGGCACCGAACGGGTAGGCCTGCAAATCGGTAATGCGAAATTCAGACAGGGTTGCCTGTTCGCTGAAGTCTTTGTAACTCTCAATCACCGCTGCTCGTCCATGTATCGGTTCACCGGAGTCCGGTGGTAGCAGAACGACATTTTCGTGATAGAAGTTGCCAAGCGCTACGAAGTCCCCCCGTTGCCAGGTGCTGTTCAGCTCTTCAATGAATGTCTCGATGGATTTCGTCGTCATTGCGGCTGTTAAGTTTCGAACAACTGGCGTTCGATGTCGTTGAACGCTTTGAATTCCAGCGCATTGCCACTCGGGTCCAGGAAAAACATCGTTGCCTGTTCGCCCGGTAAGCCGGCGAAGCGGACACAAGGCTCGATCACGAATGACACGTCTGCAGCTTTGAGCCTCTCGGCGAGTTCCTGCCAGTCCTGCATGTTCAACACGACTCCGAAATGAGGGACTGGAACATTCTCGCCATCCACCG
>JAPUFN010000151.1 GCA_027293665.1 Gammaproteobacteria bacterium
CTCTAATCTACTGTAAGCGCTCGAATTTTGCACTCGGCCGGGGCAGTCGTGACTTTTTGGTTATACTGCAAGATCGCAATCTGACACGGACACCCCAACGTGGGCCACCAGCCGACATGGCTGGAAGCCCATAGCAGGATGCATGACGAATCGATAATGAGCGAGTTGACCTACCCATACTCTGAACACCCCATGCCCGGGACCACCGTCGAAGTAGCCCCCGGCGTGCGCTGGTTGACCATGCCCATGGGCGGCTCACTCAATCACATCAATCTCTACCTTCTGGAGGACGAGCGCGGCTGGTGGGTCGTCGATACAGGCCTCAGCATCCCGCAAACCGCCGAGCTCTGGCACGAAATTTTCAACAGCGAGCTTGCCGGCAAACCTGTGGTGGCGGTGATCTGCACACATATGCATCCGGACCATATCGGTCAGTCAAAAATGATTACCGATCATTTTCGCTGCCCTTTGTACATGACCCGCACCGAGTACTACCAGGCCAAGGCTTTTTCCACGATGAGCATGTCTCAACGAGCCAACTGGCTTGGCCAGGAATTTTATGAGCGCGCGGGAATGCCGCGAGATTACCTCGAACAACTGCGCAAGCTGTGGGAGCGCCGATCAGCTGAAGGCATGTCCATGCCGGAAGTGCCGGCTGGATTTCGCCGCCTTGAAGACGGCGATGTTCTGACTATCGGCGGCCATGACTGGCGCATCGTCGTGGGCTCCGGTCACTCTCCTGAGCACGCGTGTCTGTATTGCGCAGCCCTGAAGATCATGATTTCTGGTGACCAGATACTGCCGGTGATTACCAGCAATGTCAGCGTTCATCCGACGGAACCGGAAGCGAATCCACTGAAAGTCTGGATGGAGTCCCACGATCGATTTCTCGACACACCTGCCGACACCCTGGTACTGCCTGCACACAATCTGCCTTTTTACGGCGTCCGCGAGAGACTCCGCGAACTCATCAGTCACCACGAGGATCGGATGCTGGCAATCGAGGAACATTGTGTCGAACCCGCCCTCGCCAAGGACCTCTTACCGGTGCTGTTCAAGCGCAAGCTGGAACCCCCACAGATGATGATGGCACTCGGCGAAGCGATCGCCCATCTGCATCTGCTCATGCACCGCAATCGAATCAAAAGAACGCTGGAGGAAGACGGCTGCTACCGGTTCCTCTCGATCGATCCGGACCTCGAGCGCCGGTCCCATCCCGCTGATCACGACGCGCCAAACGATGCTCCGGTGATGGTCTGATGCGCGAGCGCGGGTATCTCACAGGCAAATTTATGCAGCTCAGTGTGCTTTGAATAAAGCGGAGTTCAAGCGCCGGATTGCGTTGTACACCTACCGCATCATGCACTGGGGAGACAATCATGTGCCGCGCGGTGTTCGCACGCTGCTCGGCGTGCTCTTCATGATTGGTGGTGTATTCGGCTTCCTGCCGATTCTCGGCTTCTGGATGCTGCCATTGGGTGTTGCTTTCATTGCGCTCGACATACCACCGGCACGGCGTCGCATCGACCAGTGGATGGAACGCCTGCATCACCAGGCGGAACTCGGTGGACCGCAACCGGATACCAGAAATTAAAGCCTGCGCTAGGCGCGGGCAGTGTCCAACCAGAACCCACCGCCATCAAGCGGCTTCACATGACCGGCACTGGGTGTCGCAAAGTGCGTGCCGATGATCAGCACGTCCTGATCGACGTATTTTTCAAGCAGTGATTCACGAGTTTGCTGGCCCTGGACGGCATCGAAATCTGCCGAGCTGCACCAGTGAGTGTGCGACATCTGGCAGGGATGATGGATGCAATCCCCGGTGATCAACGCTTCTTCACCAGCCGATGCGATATGCACGCTCACATGGCCAGGCGTGTGTCCGGGCGTGGGTTCGAGCTGAATCTCGGGGCATATCTGATACTCGCAATCGACAAAATCGACGAGACCTGCAGCTACCACCGGCCTTACGCTGTCACCCATGACCCCTTCGTTGAGCGCATCCTCGTCGACTGAATCCCAATACTGAAATTCTTTCTCCGCCATCAGGTAGCGCGCATTTTCAAATGTCGGTACCCATTCGCCGTCCACCAGCATCGTGTTCCAGCCAACATGATCGACATGCAGATGAGTACAGAGCACCGTATCAATAGACTCACGCGGGTACCCCGCGGCAGCCAGATCTTCAAGAAAGGAAGTCTGCAGATTGCTCCAGTTGGGAATCGAGCGTTGCTTATCATTGCCGATGCAGGTATCCACAACGATACGTCGATCGCCGGTATCCACGACCAGTGCATGAATGCTCATAATGAGATTCCCATCGGCATCCATGAAGTGGGGCGCCATCCAGGTCATGGGCTGGCAGGCTTCGCGGGTGGCGTCCGGCAGAATGAATTTGCTGCCTCCCGTGACTTCCATTTCGATAATACGGGTGATTTTGACGTCACCGATCTGCCACTGGTTCATACCTTTCCCCACTTTCGAAAACTCTAGAATGACACAAGCTTCTTGAAGGGGGGAGACTCGACCGCTATCTTTCGACTCAACACTGGGAGGTAAGACATGGGCGTTGTCGACATTGCTCGCACTCTGGTACAGCTGCCGACACTGCTGGCGCTGAAAAAAGGCATGGTGCCAAGGCCGCTGGACGAACGGGACTGCTTTGGGGCGCAGGTCGCGCATAACGCAGAGGCCTACGGCGAACGCACAGCAGTGATCTTCGAAGACCAGCAGGTCACGTGGTCCGAACTCAACGCAAGGAGCAACCAACTGGCACATACCTTTGCCGACCGGGGACTTGGTAAGGGCGACACGGCGAGCGTAATCCTGGAAAACCGTATCGAGTTCCTCAGCGTCATCATCGGCCTGAATAAACTCGGGGTGACTGCTGCGCTCATCAACACCAATCTCAGGGGCAAGCCGCTCACCCACTGCATCTCGGTCACAAATTCAAAGAAGTGTATTTACGGCGAAGAGCTGGGAGATGCACTCAACGACGTCAAGCTGGACCTGAATTTGCAGGAAGGAGACGACTATTTCTTCGTGCCGGATGCCGGCTCCGTGGCCGCTCCGAACTGGGCACAGGATCTGCTCGCGGCAAGCAGTGAGGCGAGTCAGGAGAATCCAGCACAGACCGACGAGGTAAAGCTCAGAGACAACGCCTTGTATATTTTCACATCCGGGACAACGGGCTTGCCGAAGGCCGCCGTTTTGTCGAACCGGCGTTATCTTTCGACCGCCACGCTCACACACAAGGCGCTGTTGAAGTGCACGGAACTCGATCGCCTGTATCTCTGCCTGCCGCTGTACCATGGCACAGGGTTGATGGTCGGCGTGGGAGCGGCGATATCTTCCGGTGCAGGCATGTTCATTCGACGTAAATTCTCCGCAAGCAATTTCCTGCCGGAAGTTCGCCAACATCAAACCAACTGCCTGGTTTACATCGGAG
>JAPUFN010000152.1 GCA_027293665.1 Gammaproteobacteria bacterium
GCTCAGCGAATGTGGGTGCCGGTGGTGACTTCCTCGCTGACCACGCTGGCCGCCTTTATCCCATTGCTCATCATGGGTGGCGAGATGGGAGCTGCCGTCATCGCTCTGCCGACCGTACTGCTCTGCGTCATTATTGCTTCGCTGGTCGAATGCTTTCTCGTTTTGCCGGGCCATTTGAGACGCACCCTTGGGAAAGTCACTCCAGCCGCTGCGGGCAGCTGGCGCACTCGTTTCGATGCGGCCTTTTTTGGCTTCAGAGATCGCAAGTTCCTACCATTTCTGCGCCGTGCGTTCGACTACCCTGGCGCGACGGTCTGCGCTGCCATCGGCGGCTTCATCGTGGCACTTTCTCTGCTGTTCTCCCAGCATGTGGGTTTGGCGTTCGTCACGGGCTTCGACATCGAGTCTCTGGAAGCCAACGTCGAGTTTTCATCCGCGGCAAGCGACGCGGACAAGCAGGCGTTTCTGACGCATGTGGAGAAAGAGCTTGCCGCAGTGCATCAGGCAAACGACAGCAAAAACCTGCTGGGTTGGGTCACCAAGTACAACCTCGCGCAGTTCAACGAAGATCGGATGACGGGTGAGCAGTATGGCTCCATCGCGGCCGCCTACTCCTACGAAGAAAGCCGCTCAGTGGCACCCCAGGAATTTGTCAATCAATGGCGCGCGCGCATCAATAAGCCTGCCCACGTGGAGCAACTCACCGTGTCGGTGGATGGCGGCCAGAACAACGGCCAGGCGGACATAACGCTCATCCTCAGTGGGGACGACATTGACGCTCTCAAGCAGGGCGCAGAAGAGCTCGCCGCCCGACTGGCTGCGTACCCGGGTGTATCTAACGTTGTGGACAACCTGCCCTACGGCCGTGAGCAGATCATCTTCGAGATTACCGCCACAGGCCGATCTCTCGGGCTGACTTCGGCTGCGATCGGCGGCCAGTTGCGTGCTGCATATAGCGGCAGCCGGGTGCAGATCTTCAACGAAAACGACAACGAACTGGAAGTACGGGTCATGCTGCCCGACGCGGAGCGGGACGATCTTGCGCGACTACAACAGTTTCCGATCCGCACTCCTGAAGGCTCGTTCGTTCCCTTGTCAAACATCGCCGTGCTCTATAATCGTCGCGGCATCGACGTGATCCGGCACACAGACACACGAATGGCGGTCTCCGTCAACGCTGATGTCGACCCCCAGCTTGGCAACGCCATCGCGATCACCGCAGACATTCGTGACACCGCGCTGCCGGAAATTCTCGACGCCCACAACCTCACCTTCGGTCTCGGTGGCAAATCCGAACAGGACCAGGTGATACTGGCCACGATGGCCCTGGGCGGCATGCTCACCCTGGTGTTGATCTACCTGATTCTGGCTTGGGTTTTCGCCTCCTATCTGTGGCCGTTGTCGATCATGCTGGCCATCCCGTTCGGCTTTACCGGTGCGGTCATCGGGCACTGGGTCACGGGCTGGGACGCAGGCGCGATGACACTGCTGGCGTTCTTCGCCCTTACCGGCATCGTCGTCAACGATTCCATCGTGCTGATCAGCTTCTTCAAACGCGACGTCGAAGCCGGTCACAGCATCCGCGACGCACTCGAGCGGGCGGTGACAGCGCGCTTTCGCGCCGTGATCCTCACGTCGTTGACCACTATTGCGGGTCTGTCGCCACTGATGTTCGAAGCATCTTCGCTGGCTTTTTACGTTGCACCAATCGCCGTCACGATCTGTTTCGGCCTCGCTTTCGCAACGCTACTGGTGCTCATCGTGATCCCGGCAATGATTCTGCTACTCGAAGACGCCAAAGCAAAAACCGTGCGCGCGACATCCAGACTCTTACACCAGTTGCGGGATCGGCCCCCCGATCTTGCGCATGATTGAAGGACTACCGATGAAAGCTGTACTCAACAGACTCAAAAAGTTTCGACCGACCTCCGCCCGCGGCAAAAGGTTTAGCGCCTGCGTTGCTTTCCTGAGCGTTGCGTTCCTGATGAGCGCATCGATCTTCGCTACGGGGCCGGCTGCCACGCCGCAGGAACGCACCGAAAAAGCCTGGCCGGTGTCAGTGGTCGAGATCCATCCGGCGCCTTTGAACCCCACATTCAAAGCCTACGGGCGCGTGGAATCGAGTAACGTCGCTCACCTGCGGACCGATCTCAACGCCGAAGTCGACCAGGTTCATGTCAAAGAAGGTGACTGGGTGCAGCGCGGACAACCTCTCATTTCGCTGAACGACCGCGAACTGCAGTTGCGCCTGGTCGAACAACGCGCGCAGCTTGCGCAACTCGAAGCGGCATTGCGATCGATCAATATCGAGCAGGACCTGGTCGAAGAATCCACGACTCACTTTCAGTCCATGCAGCGGGTGGCGCAGAACAAATTGAGCCGCCACGAAGATCTCATTGCCGAGCGCCTGATCAGTCAGTCTCTGCTCGACGAGGTCATGGCGCAGGCAAATCTGGTCAATATCGAGTATCAGACGCATATGCGCTCACTGGCCGATTTTCCGAATCGACTTGCCGCACAGCTTGCCGCAATCGCCCGCGCGGAGGCGATGCTGGCACAGGCCGAGCTCGACGTGGAGAAGACCACCATCACCGCTCCGTTCGACGGTCCGATTCTCGGGGTTTTCGTCGCCCGCGGCGATCGCTCGAATATCGGCTTACGGCTCCTGGAAATCGCCGATGCAGATGGCTTCGAAGTCCGCGTCCAGGTGCCGGACAGTTACGGTGCACGGCTGCATGCCAGTCTCAGTAGCGCGCAGCGCATCACGGCAACAACGGCCGAGGGGCTGCGGATGCCACTGGCCCGTATGTCCAGTCAAATCAGGCAGGGGCAATCGGGACTTGACGCCTTTTTCTCGCTGGATCCAGAGCCCGGCGCACCGCTGACGGCACTGGGCCGCACGGTGGAGCTGTCCGTGACCCTGCCCGAACAGGACCACCTGGTCGCGCTTCCCGTCCAGTCGATTTACGCAAACGATCGTATTTATACGGTCAAGGACAATCGACTCGAAGCGATCACCATTGAACGAATCGGCGAGATGCAGACGCCGGATGGTCAATATCGGGTACTGGTGCGCTCCGCAGAGCTGAGAGATGGACAGTCGATCATCACCACGCAACTGCCCAAGGCCATCAGCGGATTGCTGGTCGAGGCCGCTTAGGAAACCGGTAGGCCGCTTCGGAAACCAGTAAGCTGGTTGAGTACAGAATTCAGTGCCGGGTCAGATACGGTAGCTGAGCTTCCAGCGACGGCAGGCGCGCACCGGCCAGTCGCAGCAACAGGTTTTCCAGCGACAACCACGCATCGCCAAGCAGCTGACCCTTGCCCTGTTGATCAACAATTGCACATTGCGCCAGCACGCGATCAATGGCTTCCTCGGAGCCCAGACGGCGGAGGAAGCCGCCGATCAGGTGCTGGCGTTGATAGGGTACGCGGCCACCGGGCAGCAGATTGCGCAGTTGCGCGGACAGTGCACCGAGAATAGCAAACACGGCGACTCCCTCTTGCCGCAAACCGCCAACCAGGCGTGATACGCGCTGCGTATCGCCGCCAAAAACAGCATCCAGCAGTTCGAACGTGTCGTAGTGCGAGGCGTCTTCGAGTACCGCCACGATCTCCTCGAGCGGGATGGGCTGCGGTAGCTCGGCGAGCTTGAGCTTGTCGATCTCCTGAATGGCCGCCAACAGATTGCCTTCGACCCGCTGGCAAAAATACGTCAGCGCAGCCGCCTCGAGTTCCAGTCCGGCACCGCGGAACCGGTCCTGCACCCAGCGCGGCAACTCGCCGGACTTGATCGGCCAGACCAGCACAATCACTCCGTTGGCTTCGAGCGCTTTGAACCAGGCGCTACTGCGCTTGCCGCGCTCGAGGCGTTCGGTCCGCAGCAATATCAGCGTATCTTCCTGCGGTGCGGCCACATAGGCACGCAAGACCTCGGACGCCTGCTTGTCGAGCCTGGCCGCCGGTACCCGGACATCCACGACACGCCGCTGCGCAAACAACGACATGCTCGCGGCATTCTGCGTCAGGTCATGCCAGTTGAACGCAGCATCCACGAACACGACCGAGCGTTCCGTAAACCCTTGCGTGCGCGCTGCTGCAAGAATCGCGTCACAGGTCTCCTGCACGAGCAACGGCTCATCGCCTGCCACGAGATAGATCGGCGCGAGCGTCCCGCGAAGGTGTTTGTTGAGTGCGGCCGGTTTAAGAAGCAATCCCGGTCTCCCGTGAGACGGCATTGAGGGCCCGTATCACCTGCGCTACGAGGTCGGCTACCATTTCCCGCTCCAGCAGCGCCTGTTCTTCGCTGCTGCCGACGAGATTGTTCGGATCTATCCGATACAGTCGTGTGATCTGTGCCCAGCGCGGTTCGATGAGGACGTTTTGCTGTCCATCGCTTACGTTGAACACGCTGAAGCGGACGCCTAATGTCAACTCGTATTCCGCGGCCAGCGCAGCACCGGTCACAGACACGCTGCGTCGTTCCCGGCGTTGCTCAACGAGTTGCACGACAAGCTCAGCCTCGCCCGCACTCGACGCCTCGTTCACGCCCACCTGGCGCAGGGAAGTACGCAGGGGTTCCGTCAGGAAATTGCGCGTATTGCTGGTCACGTAAGCGCTCGAAACGGTGCTCGTCAGATCGAAGGTGCGCAGGTGAAAACCACATCCACAGGTGAGCAGTAGCGTGATGAGAACAAGGCTGCCGAGGCGCACGCGATCTTCCTCAGTTGGCGACGATATTGATGAGTTTACCGGGGATGAGGATGAATTTTCGAATCGATTTACCGTCTAAAAAGCGTGCGACGTTCTCAACGCTGAGCGCCGCCTCGCGCGCTGCATCCTCAGCAACATCTGCCGGTACATCGACATGACCTCGAACCTTGCCGTTGACCTGCACCACCAGCTGCAAGCGCTCCTGCACGAGGGCGGATTCGTCAAGTGCTGGCCAGCTGGCCCGCACCAGCGGCTCGTGCTCGCCAAGGGCACTCCAGAGAGCCTGAGTGACGTGCGGTGCAATCGGTGATAACACTATCAGGGCGATTTTGAGTGCTTCATCTATAGCCGCCCGGTCTTGCGGATCTGGTGTATCCATTCGATTGAGAGCGTTGACAAGCTCATGTACGCCAGACACTACCGTGTTGAACTGCAATCGACGGTCATAATCGTCGTCCGCCCGCCGCAAGGTATCATGGGACTTTCGGCGCAACGCTTTAGCCTGATCACTGAGGGCTGAGACGTCCAGTTTTGGTGGCACACCGGCTGCGACATGCTCGTGCACGAGCACCCACAGACGCTTGCAGAACCTGCCCTGACCTTCAACAGCTGCCTCGCTCCATTCGAAAGACTGGTCAGGCGGAGCGGCAAACATCATCGCAGTGCGCACGGCATCGGCGCCATATTTCTCGACCAGATGCTGCGGATCACCCGAGTCACCCGCCGACTTGGACATCTTCTTGCCGTTCTGCAACACCATGCCGAGCATCAGTAACCGCTTGAACGGCTCGTCGGAATCGAGCAGGCCGGCATCGCGCATGAGCTTGTGGTAGAAGCGCGCATACAGCAAATGCAGGATCGCATGCTCGATACCGCCCACATAGTGATCGACCGGAGTCCAGAGCCGGGCTCGTTGATCCACCATCGGTTCGTTGCTGTCAGGACAGGCAAAGCGCGCGTAGTACCACGAGGAATCCATGAACGTATCGAAAGTATCCGTTTCCCTGCGCGCCTCGCTACCACAAGTGGGACAGCTCACTTTGTAAAAGCTCTCCATGGTGATCAGCGGCGAGCGGACGCCCTCGAACTTCACATCGGTTGGCAGGATGACGGGCAGATCCTTCTCTGGAACCGGCACAATGCCGCACTCGGCACAATGAATCATCGGTATCGGACAACCCCAATAACGCTGTCGCGAAACACCCCAGTCACGCAATCGATAGTTTGTCTGTTTGCGGCCGAGCGACTTCGCTTCGAGCGCATCGGCAATTGCTTCGAACGCTGCAGCCGACGTCAAACCATCGAACTCCCCGGAATTCAACAGCCGCCCATACTCGACGAACGCGGAGGAACTCAGGTCGCACACATCATCTTCCGAGTCAGATTCGATGACCTGCTTGATGGGAATGCCGTACTTGTGGGCAAACTCCCAGTCGCGCTGGTCGTGCCCGGGAACCGCCATCACCGCTCCAGAGCCGTACTCCATGAGCACGAAATTCGCCACCCATACCGCCAGCGGCTCGCCGGTCAGCGGATGCGAAACTTCAACGGCCGTCTGGATGCCGGTTTTTTCCATCGCCGCAAGTTCGGCTTCAGCGGTGGTGGATTGTTTGCATTTGTCGACAAATGCCGCCACTTTTTTATCGGCCGCTGCAGCCAGTTGCGCAAGCGGATGTTCTGCGGCCACCGCAACGTACGTGGCACCGAGCAACGTATCAGGGCGTGTCGTATAGACGGTGAGTAAATCCTGTGAGCCAACGACCGGGAAATCGATTTCGATGCCGTAGGAGCGGCCGATCCAGTTGCGCTGCATCGACTTCACCGACTCCGGCCAGCCCGGCAACTTATCGAGCTCATCGAGCAGTTCTTCGGCATAACTGGTGATCTTCAGGAACCAGCTCGGCATCTCGCGGCGTTCGACCACGGCGTCGGAGCGCCAGCCACGACCGTCCACGACCTGCTCGTTGGCTAACACCGTCTGGTCAACCGGGTCCCAGTTGACGACGGAACTCTTGCGGTACACCAGCCCTTTTTCATACAGCTTAATGAAGAACCACTGTTCCCAGTGGTAATAATCCGGATCGCAGGTTGCGAATTCGCGGCTCCAGTCGAAGCCAAACCCCAGCCGCTGCATCTGCGCTTTCATGTACTCGATGTTCGACCGCGTCCACGTGGCGGGCGGTATGCCGTTTTTTATCGCCGCGTTCTCCGCCGGCAGCCCGAATGCGTCCCAGCCCATGGGGTGCAGGACATTGCGCCCCTTGAGCCGGTGATAGCGGTTGATCACATCACCCAGGGTGTAGACGCGAACGTGACCCATGTGCAACTGACCGCTCGGATACGGGAACATTGCCAGACAATAAAATTTATCCGCGGACGTTGCTTCCCCGGTGGTAAAGCAGCCGGTGGTTCGCCACAGCTCCTGCGCTGCCTGCTCGACGCTGGCGGGATCGTATGCCGCACTCATGACGCTAAGTTCGTTCCATGCCCGTAAAAAAAGAGTCAATAAAAAAGAGCGCGCAAGGATACCAACTATGGCTACGGGGGTTAACGCGTTTTTCGACCTGCCAGCAGTGAGATGAGGATTCCGCCGAGCAACAGTCCGAGCAGCGGCCAATCACCCAGTCGGGCATAGGGTGTCACGCCGGCCATGCGGCGGTACTCGCCGCGCAGCACGCCCGCCTCGAACTGCGGCAGTTGCCCACGGATGACGCCCCGCTCATCGACGATGGCGCTCAACCCGTTGTTGGTTGCACGCAACAACCAGCGTCCGTTTTCCACTGCCCGCATGCGCGCCATCTGCAGATGTTGCAGTGGACCGATACTGTCACCGAACCAGGTGTCATTGGAGATCGTCAGCAGAACATCGGCGCCCTCGCGGACAAGAGCGGGATAGGCGATTTCGTAACAGATGGCCAGTGCCGCGGTTGCATCGCCTATCTGCAGCAACGGCTGGCGCCAGTCGCCGGGTTCCGCGCGGGACATGGGCAAGTCGAAAAAATCGATCAAGCCGCGCAATAGATTTTCCAGTGGCACGTACTCACCAAAGGGCACCAGGCGCCTTTTGACATAACTGCCCTGCGCGGTACCCAACCCGAGCGCGGTATTCTTGAACACGACCTCCCCTCCTGGCCGCACCTCAAGCTCCGGCAGACCCAGCACGAGTGCGGTCCCACTGACTTTTCCGCGTTTGTCGAGAGCCTCTAGAAGGTCCGTTGCCTGGTGGGCAAAAAGAGTGATCGACGCTTCCGGCCAGACGATCAAATGCGCATCCCAGTGCGGTTCGGACAGCGCCAGATATTTATCGATGATGGGCTGACGACTCTCCGGCAGCCACTTCACGCGCTGATCGATATTGCCCTGGACTAACGCGACATCGTGAACGGCTGCCGACTCAACCCAGGTGATAGCGTTGAACCCTGCACCGAGGAGCCAGGGCAAAACGGCCGCCAGGCCCGCAACTACGGCGGGCGAGCCCCGGCGTTCATGGATGAGTACCGCAAGCCCTGTCGCGCTTGTAACCGCCATGAGGCTCACGAGAAGCACGCCACCCACGGGTGCAAAACCGGCAAGCATCGTGTCCAGATGACCATAGCCAACCAGCAGCCAGGGGAAACCTGTTAGAAACCACGTCAACAACCATTCAAAGGCTACGTAGGCGCAAATGAACAAGCAGCCTGAGATCACGGGATTGGCCCGCTTCACGCGGCAGAAGAGCCAGCCATTAGCCAGCACAAACAACGCAAGCCCGGCAACGAAGAGGCAAACGAGCAAGGACGCTAATAAGGGGGATGCGTTGCCGAAGTCATGAATGCTGACGTAAACCCAGGAAACACCAACACCGTATTTACCGACGCCGAACATCCAGCCGATAAAAATGCCGCGTGAACGGGTCGTCTGCAATAAGTGGAAAAAGACACCGACAGCCAGCAAGCCCAGCGGCCATAGATCAAAAGGCGCTAAGGATAAAGGCAGCAACGCACCCGCAACGAGCGCAATCAGGCCATGAATCAAGGCCTTTTGACTTGCAGCAGACGCACGCGGCGCGAGTCTGCATTCAACACCCGGAACTCCATATCTTCGATCACAACGCTCTCACCGAGTTCGGGCAGGCAACCGAAGGCTTTCAAAACGACGCCGCCGATCGTGTCGAACTCCTCTTCATCCAGCTCCAGATCGAAGTG
This sequence comes from Gammaproteobacteria bacterium, assembly GCA_027293665.1. GTDB lineage: Bacteria > Pseudomonadota > Gammaproteobacteria > Pseudomonadales > Azotimanducaceae > SZUA-309. Next base: position 8,898 of record JAPUFN010000152.1, read on the forward strand.
CTCGTTGAAGTCCTCGATCGTTGTCGTCGCCTTGACGTTGAACGTCTTCTCATCGAGTTGTTTGATGAAGCTGTCATCATCGACGTCATGCTCATCTTCAATATCACCGACGATCTGTTCAAGGACATCTTCGATCGTTACAACACCAGAGACATGCCCATATTCATCGACAACCACCGCCATGTGGTTACGGGTACTGCGGAAATCCTGCAGCAGCACGTTGAGACGTTTGCTCTCCGGAATCACCGTCGCCGGCCGGATCCAGTCTTTGATGTCGAAATCCGTTTGGCTGCCCAACGCAAGACGTAGAAGATCCTTGGCATGAAGTATGCCCTTGATGTCATCGAGGTCATCGCCAATGACGGGAAAGCGTGAGTGCTGGGAATCAATGATCCTGGCGAGCAACACGTCAGGTGGCGATTCATCTTCCAGATAAACGAGTTGGGTGCGCGGAATCATGATATCCCGTGCTTGAATATCTGCGACCTGCAGCGCACCGAAAATGATGTTGAGCGCCTCGCCATCCATGAGTTGACGGTCGGCTGCATCACGCAACATCTCCCGCAGCTCACTTCGGTCGTGAGGCTCGTCATTAAACAGGTCAGACACCCAGTCGAGAAACGACCGACGTGATCCTTCTGAATTTTCGCTCATATTTCCCGGTATGGATCGCTTACATCGAAGCGCGCCAATATCTCCCTTTCCAGCGCTTCCATCGGCCGGGCTTGCGCATCAACTTCGTGATCGTGTCCCAGTAAATGCAGCATGCCATGCACCACCATGTGCGCAAAATGATCAGTAACGTCTTTTTTCTGTTCCAACGCCTCGTCTCTTACGACATTCGCACAAATGACGATGTCCCCCAGTAGTGTTGTTTCCGGTAAATCCATGTCCGCCGGAAAACTCAGTACGTTTGTTGGCTTGTCTATACCACGATACGAATTGTTGAGAGCTCTTGCCTCGTCCTCGCCAACGATTCTGATACAGACGTCCGCGTGATCCTCTTCTGCCGGACTGCCTACCGCAACGCTGATCGCAGCCGTCGCCCAAGATGTGAACTCCGCCGCCGACGGCAATCCTTCACCGGTCGTTACTATCTGCACTTCAACCGGCATCGCGGTCGCTTTCGCTTCCGGGTTCGTCCTGATAAGCCTCATAGGCGTCCACAATCGTCTGCACCAGTGGGTGTCGCACGACGTCTTTCGAACCGAAGTGGGTGAAGCTGATCGTGCTGATGTCACGCAGGACATTGCGCACATTCACCAGACCCGATTGTTCGCCGCGTGGCAGGTCGATCTGCGTGATGTCGCCAGTGATCACGGCTGTTGAGCCAAACCCGATGCGAGTCAAAAACATCTTCATCTGCCTGATCGTCGTATTCTGACTCTCATCGAGGATGATGTAGGCGTTGTTGAGCGTGCGACCGCGCATGTAGGCAAGCGGCGCGACTTCTATGATGTTGCGCTCAATGTATTTGTTGACCCGCTCTACCCCCATCATCTCGTAGAGCGCATCGTAGAGCGGCCGCAGATAAGGATCGATCTTCTGCGCCAGATCGCCCGGCAGAAATCCCAGCTTCTCGCCAGCCTCGACTGCTGGACGCACGAGCAGAATGCGGTTGACCCGCTGTTGTTCGAGCGCCTCTACGGCGCAGGCAACCGCGAGATAGGTTTTGCCGGTACCGGCGGGTCCGATAGCAAAACTGATGTCGTAGGTGCGGATTGCCTTTGTGTAGTTCGTCTGATTTACGCCCCGCGGCTTTATGGTCTTGCGGCCCGTCCTGATCACTATCGCTGCCGCCTCACGGTCGCTATCGGCGCCGTCCTGAGCGAGCAGTTCTTCAACACCCGACTCCTGTAGGAACAGATGCACCGTATCGGGTTCGATGCTGTCCCGATTCAGCGTTTCGCGATAAAGCTGGGAGATCAACGCGGCCGCTGCTTTGATGCGCTTTTCCGGACCACTGATATGAAACAGGTTGCCACGGTTGCGAATGTGGACTCCGAGGCGATTCTCGAGGTGCTTCAGATTCTGATCCACTGGGCCACACAGAGCGGCCAAGCGGCGGCTGTCGTTGGGTTCAAGTGTAACTTTGGTAGTTAGGGCAACCACCCGGCGCTCTTCGCCTCGTATTTCGTCGCTGAGTTTGTCGCTCAATCTATTCCCTGTGCTACCTTCTTGGTTGCAAGAATATCGCCCCGTGTGTGCCTGTCAATTGAAGATTGAACGCGATAAGGCGTGGTGCCAGGACGCATCAAACCAGCCTGCCCCGCAGCGAGTTTGGCAGCGCTTCGGTAATTATTACGGTAGCAAAATTGCCGATGAGTTCAGCCGGCGCTGAAAAATTCACCACCCGGTTGTTTTCAGTTCGCGCCTGCAGGGTACTGCGATCTTTGCGGGATTTCCCCATCACCAGGACTGCCTGGGTGGTCCCGATCATGCCGCGGGCGATGGCAGCGGCCTGCTCGCGAATGCGCGTCTGCAATCTTTGCAGGCGAGCCTTTTTGTCAGCTTGGGTTGTGTCATCTTTAAGCCCGGCAGCCGGAGTACCCGGCCGGGCGCTGTAGATGAAGCTGTAGGAAACATCGAAGCCCACTTCTTCGATGAGCGCCATGGTGGCGTCGAAATCCTGCGCGGTTTCTCCGGGGAAACCAACGATGAAATCCGACGACAGGCTGATGTTCGGCCGGATCTCGCGCAGCCGCCGCAGCTTGTCTTTGTAGTCCGCCACCTCATGTCCTCGTTTCATCGCTCGCAGGATTGCATCGGAGCCAGACTGCACCGGTAAGTGCAGGTGATCGACGAGTTCCGGCACCTCGGCATATGCGGTAATCAGAGAATCACTGAACTCCACCGGATGCGAAGTCGTAAAGCGGATCCGGTCGATGCCAGGCACGTCAGCTACGTAGTGAATGAGCTCAGCCAGATCCGCAACATCGGTTTTACCACCGTCATCGATCGAGCCGCGATACGCGTTCACGTTCTGGCCGAGCAAATTGATTTCGCGAACTCCCTGTTGGCTGAGCTCGATAATTTCCCGCATGACACCCTGTACCGGCCGGCTGACCTCTTCGCCCCGGGTATAGGGAACCACGCAAAAACTGCAATATTTGCTGCAGCCTTCCATGATCGACACGAATGCGCTCGGTCCATCCGCCCGCGGCTCGGGGAGGTTGTCGAATTTTTCGATTGCCGGAAAACTCACGTCGAGCAACGGTAACCGTTCGGCCGATCTGGATTTTGCGACCATGGCCGGTAATCGATGCAATGTCTGCGGTCCGAATACCAGATCGACGAAGGGTGCTCTGGCCTGAATCCCGCTTCCCTCCTGGCTTGCGACACAGCCACCGACGCCAATCATAAGCGCGGGATTTTTCTCTTTGAGCGCTTTCCAGCGACCGAGCTGATGAAACACTTTTTCTTGTGCTTTTTCCCGGATCGAACAGGTGTTCAACAGCAACAGGTCTGCCTGCTCCGGGTCGTCAACCACTTCGTAATCCCCGGCAGCCCGCATGAGGTCGGCCATTTTCGCCGAGTCATACTCATTCATCTGACAGCCATGGGTCTTGATGTAGAGTTTCTTTTTGTTGCTATTTTTGATGCTGAATGTCGCAGTTTTGCCGGGGACGAGGATTATAATGTCTTGAATTTCCAACAGATAGCTCTATATACACAGCTATATGATCGATTTTCCACGCCATTTTACTTCAGTTCGAAGACAGGTAGCCCCATGAGCGATGCCTCGCAAAACATCTACAAAGTGCTTTTCCACAACCAGGGTCAAATCTACGAGGTCTATGCACACAACATCTATTCAAGCGACCTCTACGGGTTCATTGAGATAGAAGGCTACGTCTTCGGCAAGAAATCCCAGATGGTGATCGACCCGGGTGAAGACAAACTGCGCCAGGAATTCGAAGGTGTGCAGCGCAGCTTCATCCCAATGCACCACGTGATCCGCATCGATGAAGTGGAAAAAGAAGGCGTCGCCAAAGTCACGGACAACAAAGGCGAAAATATCACGCCGTTCCCCCTGCCTCTGCCGCGTGACGGAGGCTCAAAATAGCCCAGCACGAGCGCCTGCAGCCACTTTTTCAGGCGCAACTGCTCCCCGCTAAACCGGCTTTGTGATTTCGCCGAAGCCGTGCAGACAGCGCTGGCACTGATTGCTGGAGCAAACTCCGATCCTGGCGACCGCATTGCCTTCTGCCGTGAGCGACTGGCTCGCCAGCAGAGCGGTAAGCTTTACAAAGAGTTTTTGAAAGCGCCATATTGGGAGGAGTAGCCATAGTGGCTTGCTGGGGCGGAGACAAACATGGCTGATAAGACCAAAACGACTAATCGGCGCGGGCACGATGTACTGCGCGATCCCCTGTTGAACAAAGGCAGCGCTTTCACGGTGGAAGAACGCGATGCGCTGCAACTCGTGGGACTTTTGCCTCCGGGCTACAACACCCTTGACCAGCAGGCGGACAGAGCATTCCAGATTCTGGCGGCGATCGATGAGCCACTGGTCAAATATCGCGAACTCAGCTCCCTGCAGGATCGCAACGAACACCTCTTCTTTCGCATTTTGATGGATCATCTAAAAGATCTGATGCCAATCGTCTATACCCCGACGGTGGGCCTCGCCACTCAGAAGTTCAGTGAAGTTTTCCAGCGCAGTCGCGGGGTATGGATCACACCAGCTGATCGTGGCCGAATCAAGTCGGTGCTCGAGATGGGCGCAGAAGGCAGAGACATCAGGCTCACGGTCGTCACTGACAATGAATCCATTCTCGGAATCGGTGATCAGGGTGCGGGGGGAATGGCAATCTCCATCGGTAAACTGGCGTTGTATACCGCCGGAGCAGGCATTCATCCGGCAAGCACTCTGCCCGTGAGTCTCGATGTGGGCACGAACAACGAATCACTGCTGGAAAACGAAAGTTATCTCGGTTGGACGAGCACCAGGATGACGGGGTCGGCATACGACGATCTGGTCGAAGAATTCGTCAGCGCTTTTCATGAGCTGTTTCCGGGTGCGCTGATCCAGTGGGAAGATTTTCGCAAAGACAACGCGCTGAACATTCTCGATCGCTACAAAGACCGCGTGCTTTCGTTCAACGATGATATTCAGGGTACCGGCGCGGTCACGCTTGCCGGGATCCTCTCGGCGCTTCGCAAAAAGGGTGAGCCACTCACGGAGCAGCGCATCGTCATTCTGGGTGCCGGGGCAGCGGGGTTGGGCATCGCGCGGCAGATCGGCGCCGCCCTGCAACTCGAGGGTGTAAATGAACTCCATCGCCATATCGGCGTGCTGGACAGCGGCGGGCTGCTGGTTGCAGACCGTGAGTTTCGTGACGCTTACAAGACGGAGTTGGCCTGGCCGACCCAGGCCGCGCAGGAGCTTGGCCTGGCTGGGGGCGCTTCACTGGAGGCGGTCATCGAGAAGTTCAAGCCGTCGGTGCTGGTCGGTACCTCCGGTCAAACCGGGGCGTTCACCCAGTCGCTCATCGAAACGATGGCGAGCAACGTCGCCGAGCCAGTCATCATGCCACTGTCCAATCCGACTGCGAAGGCAGAGGGGCGACCGGCAGATATCATCGCCTGGACCGACGGTCGTGCCTGCATCGCAACCGGCAGTCCTTTCGACCCTGTTTCCCACAACGGGCGGGAGATTCATATCGGGCAGGGCAACAACGTGTTCATCTTCCCGGCGCTGGGGCTCGGTGCGCTGCTCTCCCAGGCGACCAAAGTGACCAATGGCATGATCACGCGCACCGCCCAGGTGTTGGCGCAGCAGGTCAGCGCTGAGGAACTGGAGTCCGGACTGCTTTATCCGAACGTTGACCGCCTGCGCGAGGTAACCGTCGCCTCCGCCACGGCAGTCTACGAACAGGCCTACGAAGACGGCGTTGCGAGTGCTGAGCGGGTGGCGGATGCCGCCGCGCTCGTGCGCGATTCGATGTGGTGGCCGGACTATCCGACGTACGTCTGAGCCGCATCAGCGGATAAACAGGATCCGCTAAAAGCTGCAAACCTGTCCAGTTTCTGGACGAACCCCAATTTGCGATACCGCACAGAATGCCCGCTGCGCCTGTGTTTCCATGATAGTTCGAGGAAACTGATGCCTCGAGTTAATGAGTCTTAATCGATCAGGAAGATTGAGGTAATGGCTTCCAACCCTGGCACCCAGTTAGAACGCCGTCTATTGATGCTACTTGCGTTCACCACCCTCGTACCATTGGGTGCGCTTGCCTATCTGTCTTACCACAATGCTGCTGGAATTCTGCTCTTCGGCTCGGTCAGCCGCTACAGCCTCGTGTTCACCAGTGTTGGGGGCCTGGCGCTTCTGGCGAGCTGCATCGTTGCCACACGCATGCTCAGACACAAGTTCAAGTTGATCGGCGATCTGGAAGACGTCGTTCACATGCTGGCACGCGGCGACTACTCGCGGCGGATTGATCTAACAAAGAGCGGTGAATTCACCTCTCTTGGTAGAGCGTTTAATGAGATGACAGAACAACTGGAACACTCCCTCAAGTCCAGCCAATCCGTGGCGGACATCGACCGCCTGATCCTCTCATCCGCCGATCTCGACACGGTGCTGCGCAAAGTATTGCTTTCCGCCCGCACCATTCGCGGAGAAATTACGTTGATTCTCCGTCCTGACATGAACTCCAACGCACTGTCTACTTATCGAATGGACAAGCGACACCTTGTCGAAGGCAGTGTAGGGATACTTGAAGTATCCGATGACAGCCTGCGTGACGTTGACGGCTACGAACGGGTCGCAGCGCGCGTCTGCGGTGAAAACGTCTGGGTGTGCCTCGCAATCGAAACCGCCGGAGTAATTTCCGGCGCTCTTGTCGCAACCGGCGAGTCAGCACCAAAGACCACAGAAGTCCAGCAACTGGGCGAGCTTGCCGACCGGTTGTCTGTAGCTATCACCAACATCGAGCGTTCCGACAGCCTGTATCAGAAAGCCCACTTCGACGACCTGACAGGATTGATCAACCGCCACGCCTTCGAAGATCGCTTGCGCGAGCAGATATCCCGATCCTGGCGAGGTGAGAAAGGCGCTGTGATGTTCATCGACCTTGACGATTTCAAGAAGGTGAACGACACGGAAGGCCATAAAGCCGGCGACCGTCTGCTCATTGAAATCAGCAAACGGCTCGCTGCGGCCCTGCGTGAGGTCGATACCATTGCGCGGCTGGGGGGAGACGAATTTGCGGTAATCGTACCGGGCTGCGACGATGAAAAGTCCGTTTCACGTCTGTGCGAACGGATCATCAAATCCCTCACTAAACCAATTGTCGTCGATCGAATGGAACACACCGTGGGCGCCTCGATCGGCGTGGCACTCTTTCCCGACGACGGTCGGGCGGTCGAAGAGCTCGTCATGAAAGCGGACTCCGCGATGTATCGAGCCAAGGAAACCGGCCGCGCGCGCTTCGCGTTCTTCGACGATACGTTGAACGAAGCCAACCGCCATCGCGTACTGGTTGAAAGCCGACTGCGCGGTGCGATCAAACGCGGCGAGCTGGAACTGCATTTCCAGCCAATACTCGACCTCAAGACCCG
>JAPUFN010000153.1 GCA_027293665.1 Gammaproteobacteria bacterium
TGCCAACTCAAGCGCCACTGTGAGAACCGCTGCAGGCGACGCTCGGGATCGTTCCAATCCAGCGGCTTGAATGGCGCTGCCGGAAAGCCCGCCGTGTGCAGCAACAGTTGTTCGACGGTGACGGACTCTTTTTCGTTCGTCGCAAACTCCGGGACTATGCTGCTCACGCTCTCGGCAACATCGAGCAGCCCCTCCTGCAGCAGCAGCCAGATCGCAGAGGACGTGATCGCCTTTGTCGCGGAGAAGATACAGAAAAGATTTTCGTCACTGGCAGCGCCGAACGATTCAAACACCGCGATTTTGCCGTGACGGGCGAGCGCGATCTGCGCGGCAGGCAATAACCCTTCCTCCACTTCCCGACGCACGCGATTGAGCAACGCATCGACTCTCTCTTCAATGAGTCCGCATTGCTGCGGACTGGCGATCAGATCGTCCGGTATTCCAAGGAAATCACGCGACACAACTCATAACCTCACCCTATATCCATATTCCCGATCATTACTCAATATCGCTATCGCGTGCAAACACAACCCGGCTAGAATCGCTTTAACTCCTACAGCCAGGCATTCTCCCGCGACCCATGGACGTCGTCTCCGATTTCGAAGGTGCAATTGGCAACACACCGTTGATTCGCTTGTCACGCCTGTCTGAAATGACCGGTTGCGAAATACTCGGTAAAGCTGAATTTCTCAATCCCGGTGGCTCGGTGAAAGATCGCGCGGCGCTGTGGATGATCCGCGAACACGAGAAAAGCGGAGCCCTGCAACCGGGGGGTATCGTCGTCGAGGGGACAGCTGGCAACACGGGCATCGGCATTGCCCACGTCTGCAACGCTCGCGGCTACAGCTGCATCATCTATATGCCTGACAACCAGTCACCGGAAAAGGTCGACATACTTAGAACACTGCGCGCCGAGGTGCGCCAGGTGCCAACGGTGCCATACAAAGATCCGCTGAACTACCAGAAGCAGGCGGGGCGCTTCGCCGAATCTCTGCCTAACGCAGTCTGGGCGAATCAATTCGACAACGTTGCGAATCGACTCGCCCACTACGAATCCACCGGTCCGGAAATCTGGTCACAGACCGACGGCGCCGTCGACGCTTTTGTTGCGTCCGTCGGCACCGGTGGCACGTTGGCCGGTGTCAGCCGCTATCTGAAAGAACAAAGGGAGTCCGTAGAAATCGTGCTCGCGGACCCGCTGGGCAGCGCACTGTACGCCTGGGTTAAAACCGGCGAAGCGTCGATGAGCAAAGGTCCTTCTATTACCGAAGGCATCGGCAACAGCCGGGTCACCGACAATCTCGCGGATACTGTGATCGATGACGCCGTGCAGATCAGCGACCAGGAAATGGTCACAATGGTCTATGAAGAACTGTATCTCGAAGGCTGGTTCTTCGGCTCGAGCACTGGCATCAATCTGTGCGCAGCGGTTGCGACCGCCAAGCGCCTGGGGCCCGGCCACACGATCGTCACCGTGCTCGCCGATTCCGGCAGCAAATACCAATCGCGTCTGTTCAATCCCGAATTTCTTGCCGGGAAAGGGCTCAGCAGCGAGGTAACTCAGCGGCCGTTGAAGACGGGCTCGCGCCGTTCGACGAAGGCTTTTGCTGCGTCCCGATGATCCTGAGTCAGTCCCGTGTGTACATGATGCGTGGCTTCCAGATCCAGACACTCAATCACATCAGCACCCATGGCTGCGCGGTTGAAGTTTTCCTTCATATAGCGAAGTGCTACCGACGGGCCTGCGGCCAGACGTTTCGCGAGCACCATCGTAGCTGCTTCCAGTTCTTCTGCTGGTACGATCTGATTAGCGATCCCTAAACGCAGGCATTCCTCGGCGGGGATCCTGTCTGAGAGGTAATAGAGTTCCTTCGCCTTACCGCTGCCCACCAGATGGGACAGAAAGAAGCTGCCGCCGTAGTCGCCGGAGAAGCCTACGCGGGCAAATGCCGTGGTGATGAAGGTACCTTCGGCCATTATTCGCAGGTCCGCCGCAAGCGCGAGCGATAGCCCCGCACCAGCGGCAGGCCCTGGCAGGCTCGCGATCACCGGCTTTGGCATCAGATACATCCGACCCGCCGTGTTGCGCTGGTTGAGCCGTTGCGTATGAATCCGCTCATCCAGCGTTGGCCCATCACGGCCGCCACCACCACCGGCTGCCATGCCTTTGACGTCACCGCCCGCACAGAACGCGCCTCCGGCGCCGGTAATGACCACGCAACGGATCTGTGCTGCGCGTTCGGCGTAGTCCAGCGCGCGCTCGAGCCCTGCGTTCATTTCGCCGGACATCGCATTTCGCGCCTCCGGCCGGTTGAGGGTCAGTACGGCCACCCCATCTTCTTCATAGGCCAGCAGATGCTCTGACCCTGTCTCAATCTTGTCTTTTGCCATAACCCGATCCTCCGATTTTCCAAATTCCAGTAATGTTTATTCAGCCGCAGGCGGTAACGCGACCTGCGCCACCGCCACGGGCAATCCCGCCACTTCGCAGCGATGAATGTAAACTGCACCCGCCTGTTCGCTTGCCAGACCATCCGAACCGGACACGATGTAAAGATCGCGCAAATCATCACCGCCAAAACAAACGCTCGTGCACATGGGATCCGGAATCTCGATGTGTTCACGCAGCCGGCCATCGCTGGTGTACACCGCCACGCCATGGCCACCACCGGCCAGTGCCACCCAGAGCGCACCCTCTTCGCAGACAACGAGACCATCCGGCACACCCTTTTCGATCTGGACGAAGGTTTGTTTGTCGCCCAGGCTGCCATCCGCCGCCACCGCATAGCAATTCACAACTCGCCGCGCCGAATCGCTGTGGTAAAGCACCGCGCCATCCGGTGAAAAAGCCAGTCCATTCGTCAAGGCGATATCCTGCGCGACGATCCGTGCCGAGCCGTCAAGATCAATCAGATAAAGATCGCCGGACGCCGCTTCACGACCATCAGTGAAAACCGGACTTGCGCCAAGTGAACCGGCATAAATTCGGCCACTGGCGTCCACTGTCAAATCGTTGTAGCCAACATTGCCGTTCGCCTCATCACGATCCAGCACAGTCAGAGTAGGTCCTCGATCGAAGCCTTTGTAGGAAATATTGCGGCCACTGACGATCAGACCGCCCGCAGCGTGCAGGGCCATGCCGCCAATTCCGCGGCGGTGTTCGAAAACAGTACTGACGCTGCCTTCCGGCGTGACACAGTAAACGCCACCGGCAAGAACTTCGCTGAACAACAGTCCGCGCTCCGGGTCCCAGACAGGTCCTTCGATCAAACCGTAGCCCCGAGTCAACTCGCGCAATGCCATTTTCCCCCGTAAATGTGCGGTTTCTGACCGCTCGACCTTGTCACAGCCCTTCTCTTGAGGCAACACTATCCTGAAGAGGGATATCGCATGCTCGTAGAACAAGAAAAACTCATCGAGTTCGTGATCGCTATATTCACGAGCGCCGGTAGTTCGGCAGACGTGGCCGCGGAAGTTGCCAACCATCTGGTAAGCGCTAATCTCAGGGGTCACGACTCACATGGCGTTGGCATGATTCCGGCTTATGTCGGCAATATTGGCAATGGTCAGCTCAACGTGACGGCGCAGGCCGAAGTGGTGCGAGACAACGGCGCGGTCCTCATGATCGACGGCAACGCCGGGTTCGGCCAGGTCGTAGGCCGCCAGGCAACGGACATTGCCATCGCACGGGCTCGTGAAACCGGCATCGTCTGCGCCGGCATCCGCAACTGCCATCACCTCGGCCGCATTGGCAGCTACGGCGAGCAGTGCGGTAACGCAGGATTCGTGAGCATACATTTCGTCAACGTGGTGGGTCACCCGCCGCAGGTTTCACCGTTTGGTGGCCGCGACAGACGCATGTCCACCAACCCTTTCTGCTGTGTGGTGCCCCGCCCGAACGCGCCACCCATTGTGCTCGACATGGCAACCAGCGCCGTGGCCCAGGGCAAGGTCCGCGTGGCGTACATGAAAGGCGTGCCGGTGCCGGAAGGCGCGCTGGTCGACAGCGAAGGTTCACCCACGACGGATCCCGGTGTCATGTTCAACGAGCCATACGGTGCGCTTGGTCCTTTCGGCAAACATAAAGGCTACGGTCTCGCCGTGATGTGCGAACTGCTCGGCGGTGCGCTCGCTGGCGAGTGGACCGCGCAACCGGAAAACCCGCAGGGCAACAACATCATCAACAACATGTTGCTGTTCGTCCTCGACCCGACGGCCTTCGGCGACACGGCAACGTTTCATAGCGAGGTCGAAGCTATGACCCGTTACCTGCATACGACAAGCCCGGCTAAAGGCGTCGACAAAGTGCGCATTCCCGGCGAGCCGGAACTCGAATCGCTTGCCGAGCGCAGCGTGCAGGGCATTCCGATCGATGACAACTCCTGGGCCGGAATCCTCCGCGCGGCAGCGAGCGCCGGGCTCACGGAAGAGGCGATTGCCGGCTACGCTGGCTGAGCGGTCGGCGGTTTCTTAAGACTGCGGGCAAACAGCGCGAAAAGACGTTCCCAGTGACGCTCGGCCGCGGCTTTGTGATAGATGCCTTCGCGGCCCGGGAAGACAAAACCATGTGCGGTCTGCGGATAGGTCTCGATTCGATAATTCGCGCCGGCCGCGCGCAGATGGTCATCCAGAGCGTCGATCATCTCGGCTGGCGCCCATTCGTCCGTCTCAGCACAGCCGAAGTAGAGCTCCGCCTTGACAGCCGCGGCAGCCCGATGCGGTGAATCCTCGGCTTCAGTACACAACCTGACACCGTGCAGTGAGGCAGCCGCCGCGATCCGTTTCGGGAAAGCGGCAGCGGCGGCGAAGACGAACGGACCACTCATGCAATAGCCAACCGTTCCTACCGGCCCATCAGCGGCAGCATCTTGTGTTTCGACAAACTGCAGCATTGCACGCGTGTCTTCGCAAACCATTGCATTGGACAACGAGTTCATGTGCCCGACCATCTGTGACCGACTCTCGGGGGTCATAACAAATTCATCAACACGACGATAATAGAGATTAGGCAGAATGACATAATAGCCAACGGTGCCAATGCGTCGGGCCATGTCGTGCAACTCCTCGCGTTTACCCGGCGCATCCATGTAGAACAACACCACCGGATATGGTCCCTGCTCCTCGGGATGGGTTACAAAAGCATTCATCGACCCATCGGGTGTGGTGATGCGTACATCACGTTCGATCATGATTCAACCTTGTCAGGATCCGAGAAGCGATACTCTCTGGCCAACGCAGACACTTCAAATACACCACCACTTTTCTCCATCACGTCAGGGTCCATGCCTAACGCCGCAACACAGCGGCCGGTGAAGCGCGGTGACTCCGCGGCCGCGAGATCGAACTGCGCGGCACCACTGGCAACCGCATCGAGAATGAATTCCGTTTTCACCGCACCAGGCCATAACGACAGTGCCGCCACGCCGTGGTCTCTCAGCTCGATTGCCATGTCCCTGGCCATCCGGTCCACACCGGCCTTGCACACGCCGTAGGATGCGCTGAACGCGTACTCGGCAGCGCCTCGCGAAGAGATGTTGACGATCAGACCGCTGCTCTGGCTGACCATCAGCGGCGCGGCATACACGCTTGCCACGTAGTAACCGCGCAAGCCGACACCGCACTGGTCGTCCCACACCGATATCGGGTGTTCCCAGAACCCACCGCTCCAGGCCGGCGGGTCGGGAATCTTGTAGACGTTGTTGACCAGAATGTCGAGCCGACCCTGCTCCTGTGCGACCCGCTCAAAAACTGCCGCAACCTCCGCATCCACGTTGTGGTCCACGCGAACGGCAATCCCCTGACCACCGAGGTCGTTAACGGCTGCGGCCGTTGCCTGGATGGTTCTCGCAGCCGGCGGCTCAGCATCGCTTTCGCTGCGCCCCGTAATGTAAACCGTCGCACCGGCCTCTGCGAGACCCTCGGCCACGCCTTTGCCGACGCCGCGACTCGCCCCCGTCACCACCGCAACTTTGCCTCTGAGATCTGCCACTGTATCCCCTTTCCGTCCTTGGTTATGTTGTTGGTTTTATCCCGCACGACCATTGTACCCAAACGGCGTGTCGCGACAGCCATTGCAGCTGGACCCACTGCAACGCTTGGGCTAACGTGCGTGCAAGTGATGCGAGGAATCTGCATGCCCGGCTCCGACATCAAACGCGCTGGCCTGAAAGTCACACTGCCAAGACTCAAGGTGTTGGAAGTTCTGGAAAACGCAGATCCGCATCACCTGAGCGCGGAAGACGTCTATAAAAAACTGATGGATTCGGATGATTCGGTAGGGCTGGCAACGGTCTACCGGGTACTGACGCAATTCCAGTCCGCCGGAATCGTCGCGCGCCACAATTTCGACGACGGTCACTCCGTGTACGAACTCGCAAGCGACCAGCACCACGACCACATGGTGGACATCGATACCGGCACAGTTGTGGAGTTCGTCAACGAGCACATCGAAACCTTGCAGCGAGAAATCGCCACCGAGCATGGTTACGAGTTGGTCGATCACGAGCTCGTTTTGTATGTCCGCAAGCGGCCGGTCTCTTGAAGAAGTGGCACGGCTGAGTACACCGCCGGCGGCCGTGCTGCCGTCGGCGCCACGCCGTAGTTGCAAATGAGAATGATTTCCATTTAAATGTAGGGTTCCTGTTGCCGTTTGTGGCAGTCATGTCCCAGTCCCTCAGCGAACTCAAGGTCGGCGCCGTTGCCTGCGTTGTGGGCTACCGCGAAGACACTCCTTACAGCGCCCGCCTGCAGCGTCTGGGGCTGATTCCAGGTACGAAATTCAAACTGCAACGACTGGCTCCGCTGGGGGACCCGGTGGAGATCCGCTTCCGCGGATACTCTCTCGCGCTGCGACCGTCGGAAGCCGCCTGCCTGCTGCTCGACGTTGTGGAAGATGATGTGGAAGAAGATGTGGAACCTGCGTCATGAAGACTATCGCACTCGTTGGCAATCCCAACAGCGGCAAAACGACGCTCTTCAATGAGTTGACCGGCAGCCATCAGCGTGTCGGCAACTGGCCCGGGGTCACGGTAGAACGTAAATCCGGCGAGTACCGTCATGCTGCAAAGCAACTCTCCGTCGTCGACCTGCCAGGAACCTACAGCCTCGAACCGGTGGGTGACGCGATCGATGAGAAGCTCGCGCGCGATTTCATCAGCGGCAGTGGGCTGGCGGCGGGCGAGCAACCGCCGGACGTCATCGTCAACGTGATCGATGCTTCCAGTCT
>JAPUFN010000154.1 GCA_027293665.1 Gammaproteobacteria bacterium
CCGGGAAAAAATCCGCGGCGGCGCTGGTGCGGGCAACTGTTGAGCGAACCGTGAGCTGCGGCAGGCGGATACCCTCATTGGCGGCAAACAGGCTCGACCAGGCACCGCCGGCGCAGACCACAGTAGTAGTGCGAACCTGACCATGCTCAGTTACTACCCCGGCGACACGACCTGCCTGGATATCCAGACATCTCACCGCGCAGTTTTCGCGGATGCTGCAGCCACGTCGCTGTGAGGCTTTCGCCAATGCGGGGACTGCGACGAACGGTTCGGCTCTACCATCGCTCGGGGTGTAGAGGCCGCCACAGAACTGGCCGGGTTTGCCGCTGATGAGTTTGTCGACCTCGGCGCTGCTCAGTAGTCGGGTGTCGAGCTGGTGTTGTTCGGCAACACTCAGCCAGCGCTCGTGAGCGGCCAGTTCTTTTTCAGTTTCGGCGAGATAGAGTACGCCCGTGCGCTCAAAGCCCACGTCAGTATCGATCTCTGCGCCGAGGCCGGCCCAGATGTTGATGCTGTCCATCACGATTGGCAGCTCAGCCGCGTCGCGCCCCTGTTGCCGGATCCAGCCCCAGTTGCGGCTCGACTGCTCGCCCGCCACGCGACCTTTCTCGCAAACCAGCACGCTTACCCCGTCTTTCGCCAGAAACCAGGCTGTGGCGATGCCTATGACCCCGGCGCCGATAATCACCACATCGACACTTTCCGGTAAGGGGTCCTGCAGCGTGACTGGGGATTTATCGCTGATCATGGGCATTGTTCAACTGGGCATGGGGTGCGGGCTTCTCTTGGCCGGTGGGGTCAACCTTTGACTGGCACGACTCGCTCAGGAAAACCCGACCAGGTCCAGGCGTGCGTGGCACGGCTGATTCCCAGCATGACGCTGCCGGTGGCTTTCGGGTGGAGAAACAGGCCATCGAGGTCCTCGTCGCTGCCGGTCCAGTCCGTTGCGGCGAGATCTTTCAAGCGGGCTTGAATCGGCACGAGATCCGGCGCTTCGGCGTAGCACATGTACAGCGAGGGACCGAATCGGTCGAAGTAACGGCCCATCGTTTTGCTGCGGTCGTAGGGATCGATGGTTTCTACCCGGTCTAGGCGTGTGTTATCGAACAGTGTAAGTGTGCCCTTGTAGCCGTAGGTGTCCGAGCCGATCGCGACAAACTGCTCCGGATCCAGGTCGAATACCCGGGCGATTTCCGCGGTATCCCGCGGCGCATCCGCCGTGAGATGGGTGCATTCGTACAGGGAGTTGACGAGGCCGACACTTTCGAGCTCGCGCAAGGGTGAAACGACAACTCGCAGGCCAGGTATTCCCAGTGCAGCCGAGTCGAGAAAAAACTGGTCTTCACCGATCGCCAGCGGAGTGATTCCGAGTGATTCGAGATGGCGAGTCAGTGCCGCGATATCGGCGGTGGCAAAGCCCGCGGCGAACGGGCCGCTACTGTTGTGGAGGTGATCGGCGATCGGCCCCTCACCTTCAGGCTGGTGTATCTCGATCTCTGAATCACCGAGATGAATTACCACGCGTTTGCTGTTCAGTGCCGGGACGCTGTTTTCTCTGACGATCTGAGCATCTAACAATTGGTGCCAGCGGCGTGCCGTGGCTGCTGCATCGTGCGAAGTCAGCAGGATGCGGTCGACGCGATCCAGCATGGTCTGTCTCCTAACTTGGTGCGGCTCTTGGTCATGTCGGCATCATACGCACTCGCACGATCCCCGTGCACTCGCTATCTGTGAGTTGTTGAACTTATAGTGGCTATGAGCTGGCCGACGACAAATACTGTGCTGAACATGAGACGCGAGGAAGGATGGTGGCAGACGAACAATTCCTGTTTTCGGGACTGAAAGTGCTGGATGTGGGGTCCTGGGTCGCGGGCCCGGTCGCAGCAACGATACTTGCAGACTACGGGGCCGATGTGATCAAAGTCGAGCTGCCGGGAGTCGGTGACGGCTACCGCGCGTTGGCAGGCTGGGCCGGCACGCCGGACGCGGATGTGAATTACATGTGGCAGATGGATGCCCGAAACAAGAAAAGCCTGAGTCTCAATCTGAAAACGGTCGAAGGCATGGCGGTGCTGCACCAGCTGATCGGCCAGTGCGACGTCTACGTCACCAATCAGCCCATGCCGCTGCGGCGCGAGTTGAGTCTTAACTTTGAGGACATCAAGCACCTCAATCCGGCGATGATCTACGCCTCGCTGACCGCCTATGGCGAAGAAGGCCCGGAACGGGATCGCGAAGGTTTCGATCTTGTCGCCTACTGGTCCCGCACCGGGCTCATGGACCTCGTGCGCGCCCCTGGCGCACCACCGGCTCAGTCGCTGCCTGGAATGGGTGATCATCCGACTGCTGTTGCACTCTACGCGGGTATCGTTACGGCGTTGCTGAAGCGCGAGCGAACAGGCAAAGGCGATATGGTCCACACCTCGCTGCTGGCCAACGGGTTGTGGGCACAATCGTGCATTGCACAGGCGGGTTTTGCCGGTGGCAGCTTCGCCCGTTATCGCGACACGAAATCGCAACCCGCTTTTGCCCGACTGCTTTACGAAACGCTCGATCATCGCTATCTGCAATTAACAATGGTGCGCACTGAAGATGAGTTTGCGAGATTTTTGCATGCCACACAGCTCGAAGAACTTCTCGCTGACGAAAGATTTTCGACAGCAGAAAGCCGACTCCAACATGCAGCCGCGTTGGTAGATTTGTTTTCCGACCGGCTTGGCGAACGCCATTCCGATGAATGGCTGGAGAGATTCGCGACAGAAGGGCTGAATGTGTCCCGGATGGGCCTCGTTGAGGAAATGGTTGACGATGAGCAGGTGCGGCTGAATGGGATGGCGGTGCCGCCGGTGGACGCTGATGTTGGAATGCCGCTTGTCATCAACCATCCAATCAAAATCGCCGGAGTCCCTCAGGTGGGACCGAAACGCGCACCCGATCTCGGTGAGCACACTGATGAGATTCTGCGGCAGCTGGGTTACAGCGATTCAGCGATCAGCGAGTTACGGCTGGCAGGGGTTGTCTGATCGCTCGATCCACCCGTGGGCGATCATCAAATTGGCGTGCGCTGGGCTATACTCGACGGCAAAGCAACGGGAGGCTCAGTGCTATGCGACGCTTGATTTCGGTCATGTTGGCAGTGCTGTGTGGGCTTGCTGCAACGCCATTACGGGCAGGTGACTGGGCGGAAGATCTCTCAGCGATTGCCGATTCACAGTGGTCGGCTCGCAGCGCACGTCATCTGCTGGAAAGAGCTGGATTTGCCGGAACACCGGCGGAGATCGCCACGTTTGCGCAGCTGACACCGAGCCAGGCGGTTGCACAATTGCTGGATATCCCGGTGCAATCCGCGCTCCCACCGTTCGAACATTCAGGCGTTTTCGATCCCGGTCTCGACCCCTTCCCGGCCAGCCGGCCGGCAACGACCGAGGCGGCCAAGGCGAATGGCGAGGCGCTGGGCATTGAGGTAAAGGCTTCGGGCAACAGGCCCGTGCAGCCGATTGTCAACAAGTTCTTCTACTGGCTGCGTGCAAGTCGCCTCGAAACTGACCGCGTGGCCTACTGGTGGGCCAACCGGATGCTGACTTCGCCGCAGCCATTGCAGGAAAAAATGGCTCTCTTCTGGCACGGCCACTTTGCCACGAATGAAGACAAGGTCCGTGACTACCGCAAGATGTTGCAGCAACTCGAACTCTTTCAGCGCGAAGGTCTCGGTAATTTCCGTACGCTCCTCATCGCCGTGGCACAAGACCCGGCGATGCTGGCTTTCCTTGACGCCGGGGTAAATGTGAAAGGCGCGCCAAACGAGAATTTCGCGCGTGAAATCATGGAGCTGTTCACCATGGGCGTCGGTCACTATTCCGAGGAGGATGTTCGCGAAGCCGCCCGCGCATTTACCGGCTGGAACTATGAAGGTTTGAGATTTCACATCAACGCACTGGCGCATGATGAGGGCGAGAAACTGGTTCTCGGTCGGAAGGGTGCGTTCGGTGGGGTAGAGGTGATCGATATCATTCTCGAGCAACCGGTCACCGCCGAGTTCATCGCAGGTAAGCTCTACCGCTACTTCGTGCGTGCTGATCTTTCAGCACCGTTGCAGCGGCAACTGGGCACCGTGTTGCGCGAGTCCAACTACGATCTCAAATACTTCATGGCGACGCTGTTCCTGGCGAAAGACTTCTACGATGAGGCAACGTTTGCGACGCATATTAAAAGCCCGGTGGAACTGGTGATCTCGACCTACCGGAAGCTGGGCCTGACTCACGTTCCGGGAGTGCCCGACTTCAACGTAGTTACCGGCGCGCTCGGTCAGCGGCTCATGCATCCGCCGACAGTTGCTGGTTGGTCCCAGGGCCGCAGCTGGATCACCCCGGCACTACTTTTCGAGCGCGGCAACTTTATCCTCGATGTCGTTTATCCGGACATCGGTTTCGTGCCTCCGGACCGCTACCCGTTCTATGGTTTTCAGATTCTCCAGGTGCAGGAGCGGTTGCGGGCTGGTATGGACATCTCTGCTGCAACCAAACCGGGGGACGCGGACGTTGGCACGGCAGGAGGGGAGGACATGATGGCGGCGTCGAATCTGCTGGCCGACAGAGACGAAGCGTTCAACACACGCTATGGCAGCTACCGGGGTTGGCAGATGGCCATTGAACGCGTGAAACCCATCATGCGGGATACGGCAAGACTCAACCTGACGGCGATGGTCATGAACGCCGAACTCACCTCGCCGCTGGAGGTTGTCGATTATTTCGCTGCCCGCTTTGTGTCTGTCCCGCTCGATGCCGGTGTCCGCGAGTCGCTCGCGGTATTTTTCGAAGCCGAACTCGGCACCGCGGATGTCGCCGCGGCACAAAGTTATATGGAAGATGCACTGCGCGTGTTTTTGCACGTGCTTCTGAGTCGACCGGAATATCAACTCGGGTGAGATAGCGATATGCGCAAGATATCCCTGAATCGCCGACAGATCCTCAAGGGGCTGGCCGGTGCAGGTGCGACGACACTGGCGCTGCCGCGCTGGGCGCAGGCGGATTCACTCGAGAATCAATCCGATCGAATCCTGGTGGTGGTCGAGTTGTCCGGTGGCAACGACGGCCTGAATACGGTTGTGCCCTACGCGGACGATGCGTACTACCGCCATCGGCCTACGTTGGGTCTGCGACCCGATGCGGTTCGCAAACTCGATGATCATTTCGGCTTGAATCCGGGTGCGCTCGGATTCGAACGATTGTGGCAGTCCGGCGATCTGGCGATCGTCCACGGTTGCGGTTACGCGCAGCCGTCGTTTTCGCACTTCACGTCGATGGCGTACTGGCACACGGGTGCGCCGCATTCTGGCAGTGAATTTGGCTGGATGGGGCGCCTGGCCGACGCCATGGCGCCCGAACCTCGCGCAAACCTGCTGATCAGTGTCGGCGCCTCGCAGTCTCTGGCGGTGAAGAGCGCCGTACATACGCCGGTCGTGTTCGATGATCCTGAGCGGTTTCAACGCAACGCCATGATCCAGTCGCGGCTGGCAATGGAGTCCATCCCAGAGCAGCCACCTGGTAATTCCACACATGAATTTCTCAACTCCGTTGCCAGGAGTGCGGTCGAGTCCTCGGGCCTGATCAGGCGTGCGTGGGCCGAGTACCAGACCCCCGTTGACTATGGAATTCAGCCGATTGATTTGCCAAAGGTAGCCGCCTGTATCGCGGCGGGATTGCCAACGCGCCTTTATCATGTCTCGTTTCGCAACAATGCCTTTGACACACACGTGCAACAACCTGCGCTGCATCGGCGCCTGCTGTCCTACGCCTGTGATGGTATTCACGGCTTCGTCCGGGACATGGAACGCATCGGTCAGGCAGACAGGGTGGTGGTGCTGGTCTACTCAGAGTTTGGCCGCCGCGTGCCCGAGAACGCCAATCAGGGGACCGACCACGGCAGTGCAAACGCGGTGTTTCTCGCGGGCAAGCCGGTGAAAGGCGGGCACTATGGTGAGCCGGTCGATCTCGTTAATCTCGATGAAGGTGACAATCTGAAGTACACGACCGATTTTCGTCGGGTCTACGCCACTGCGATCGATCGCTGGCTGCAACTTGGCGCCGCAGCGCAAGTCCTGCATGGGGAATTTCCCACATTCGATGCGTTTACCTGAGATCGACAACCTTCGAGAATTCAGCTCATGAAACTAGTGACGTTCAACACGCAGGATAATCCGACACCGCGGCCGGGCGTCGTCCTGGACGAGGCTATCGTCGATCTGCAGCGCAGCGCGGCCGATTTGCCCGCGGACATGATGGGCATTTTACGCGCTGGAGATGCAGCACTTGCGGCAACTCGGGTGGCTGGCGAGGCGGGTGCTGATCTGGTTGACCTGACACAGGCGCAACTGTTTGCACCGGTGATGCGGCCTGGCAAAGTCCTCGCCATCGGTCTCAACTACGCCGACCACATCGGCGAGTCCGGCATGGAGGCACCCAAGCATCAGGTCTGGTTTAACAAGCAGCGCAATTGCATCAATGCGCCCTACGCGCCGATCAATTTGCCATCAGTCTCTACCTATCTCGACTACGAGGCTGAATTGTGTCTGGTGATTGGCAAGCGCTGCAAGCATGTGCCCCGGGAACGCGCGAGCGAAGTCATCGCCGGGTATTGCTGCGGTAACGATGTCAGCGTGCGCGACTGGCAGATGCGGGTGCAAACGATGCAGATTGGTAAATCATTCGACACCCACGGTCCAATTGGGCCGTACCTGGTTACGCCCGATGAAGTGGGAGACCCGCATACGCTTGGAATTCGTGGTTGGGTGAACGGTGAGCTGCGCCAGGAATCCAATACTGAGCACCTGATATACGATTGCTTCGATGCGATTGCGCATCTGACTCAAGCCTTTACCCTCGATGTGGGCGATGTGCTGTTCATGGGCACGCCGGCCGGAGTGGGTGCTGCCATGAAGCCGCCGCAGTTTCTAGTTGAAGGAGATGTGGTGAAGATTGAGATAGACAAACTCGGCTTCATTGAAAATACGGTCGTTGCGGAAGACGCGCAATGCATCGTCGAATGACAGCCGGAGACTTTTAATCATGAATCAGGAGATGGCGATACCCGTACCGGCAAGAGCACGCGGCAAGATCGCGCCGATTCGTTTCGCGCATGTGGTTTATTGCACCTCCCGCTTCGCTGAGATGGTGAACTGGTACAAGACGGTGCTCGAAGCCGAGGCGAGCCTGAGCAATGAAATGCTTGCGTTTTTAACCTATGACGAAGAACACCATCGTGTTGCGATTGCCAACATGCCGGGACTCGAGCCTGCCCAGACCCGGTATAGCGGCGTTGAGCATGTTGCCTACACCTTTGGCTCACTCGATGATCTGTTTGCCACGTACGCGCGACTCAAAGGCGAGAACATCGAACCGTACTGGTGCATCAATCACGGTCCGACGTTGTCGATGTACTACCGTGATCCGGATGGCAACCAGGTGGAACTGCAGATCGATATCTTCGATTCAACGGATGCGACAAACGAGTGGTTCCGCAACAGCGATTTCAGTACCAATCCGATCGGGGTCAAATTCGTGCCGGAAGATCTGATCGGCCGGTACCGCGCCGGTGAACCGGCAGCGGATCTGCTGCAGCGGCCGCACATCGATCCGGCCGAGGTTTTGGCGCAGTTTCCGGAAGGGGGATTGTAATTCCTGGAAACTGAAAGCCGACGTAGACAGCCTGGCGTGCATTCATTGCAACCAGCTGTCTGGAATGTTGTCTTCCACCAGTTGTTTGATACTGAAGCTCTTGATCTGGTGTTCTGCGCCGACCTCGATGGCAAGTTCTGAAATGTCATTGGTGCGGGCGAAGACCAGCGCATTGGGGTATTGGCTTTTGATCCACAGTGCCGTGCGTAGATTGACATCAGCCTGACCGGTGCCAAGAATTATCGTCGGTTCATTTTTCGAC
The DNA here is from genome assembly GCA_027293665.1 of Gammaproteobacteria bacterium. Lineage (GTDB taxonomy): Bacteria > Pseudomonadota > Gammaproteobacteria > Pseudomonadales > Azotimanducaceae > SZUA-309. Next base: position 7,936 of record JAPUFN010000154.1, read on the forward strand.
AGATCAACGGATTCGCCCAGGACGCGCCACACCTTTGGATTCGAGATGTCACCCTGCACGATCTGTCGGTCATAGTTGTGGCCCATGCGTTCCTGCTCGTCTGCCACCATGACCCGCCGGTCGGCGTCCACATCGATGAGCACCACGGTTTCAAGCTCCGCTTCGGCGTGTGCCTGCAACTCTTCCAAGATGGTCTGCCCGAATCGGCCAAAACCGGCCATGATCACAACGTCGCGCGCCTGGGTTTTTTTGAAGTGGCCGATGAGATGATCCCGGACCATGGCTGATGCGGCGAGATGGTAGGAATTGAAATTGATGCAGTGCTTGGCAACTCTGGTTTCGGCCATCGCCCGCATGAATCGCAGGTTCCGGCAATGCAGAATGATTCTCGATTCCAGATGGGGAAACAATCGGAGAATTTTGCTGGCCGCCTCGTAGGATTGAAAATCGTCTGCACCGAGCAACACGACTTTGCGAGCGTGTTGCAGCCGCAGTTCCCGCAGCAGGAAATCGTGAGTGATCTCTCCGACGACCACTGAGGCGTTGAATATCTGCTTGAGCTCCTGCTCGCGAACGACTTCGATTGAACCGTCAACGACCACCACGGGTACGTTCGGAGAATGTTTGCGCAGCATGCGCAGATAGCTGATCGTCTGATCTCCGGAGCCAACGATGACGAAATGGTTCTTCAGCCGTCTGAGTTGCCAGCGTTTCGGCGCGATGACTCGAATCACCGCCTCGATGACCGCGGATGCGGTGAGCATTGGCGCGCCGAAGTAGGCTAACCAGAGCATGATCCGGCCGAGCAGCGGCCCGCCAATGGGGGTCCCCAGGTCCAGGCCGCCCACGACGAACAGACCCAGACTGTAGTAAGCCTTGGTCAGGAGGTTTGAAGTGGTGACGTCGGGGCGTTCCGTGAGAGACACGCCCGTGCCAAAACCGACGAGCGCAAGCAGGAACAGTGTCAGCGCGGCGATCCAGCGCCAGCTGATTTTCGTTCTGAGCGGCTGCTCATAGGCCATTTTGCAGGACTTCCGTTTCGAGCAACGCTGCGGCGTTTTTTGCCGCATCGGACCTGGCGGCGAAGGTCGGGCCGGATATGGCGAGCTTGTCGATACCGCGCGCGCTGAGTTCGCTGATTCGTTCACGGCAGACTGCCGGATTGCCTGTGATCGCAAAGCGATCGATGAACTCGGGTGTCAGCGCCTGAGCCTGCTGCGAATCTCCGCGCGTGTGTTGCTTCATGTTATAGGTGTCATGCAGGGTTGTGAGCACGTCGGCCTGTGCGCTATCGACCGGCCCTGAAATCTTACCGTGCATCACTGAGAATCGGGCAAACGTCGTCAGGCCACCCTGCACCAGAGAGCGGGCGACGTCGATGTCGTCATGGCAGGCCAGATTGACGTAGGCGCCGAAGCGTAAGGTGTCGGGATCGCGGCCATGGTCGATGGCCGCCTGGCGTGCCGTCTCGATACCCCAGGTCAGGCGTTCTACGTCTGCACCAAGCGTGAACATGATGCGATCGGCATGGCGGGCGGCGATTGCAATCACCCGTGGCCCGGTTGCGGCGACCTCCACGGGAACTTT
>JAPUFN010000155.1 GCA_027293665.1 Gammaproteobacteria bacterium
CGGCGTGCGCAAGGGAGATTCGTTAGCGAAGATCGCCCAGAAGTTCAATGTCGACATCGGCGAGATCGCCGCCTGGAATCGCCTCAACACCCGCGACTATCTGCAACCCGGCCAATCGCTGATGCTCTACGTCAACGTCGCCGGCGGCGAGTAAGCCAGCCGGCTTGCAACCCCGACTTATACGCGGTTACCCAGGAGCAGTTTCCAAACATTTCCAGATAGAAACCAGCCGCGCTAGTCCGGCCGCGAGATCGACGCATCATTTTCGAGTGTCCGATAGAACCCCTCGAAGTCGACATTGGAGACCCGGTTCGCCAGCAACCCGCGTACGGTGTTTATTTCCGACTCCGCCATCGTCGAGACGTCACCGTCCTCGACCCGCGTTACCGTCACGACGTATTTCTCTCCCGCCACACTGCTCGCTTCACCGACCACCTTGGTAACTTCGTCCGCGGGGCGTTCCAGGCTGAAAGCAGTCTGCAGGACTTCGCGGGGGACGCCTGGCTGCGTTCTTCGCGCAAGCTCAACCGTCTGCCATCGCAGGCCATGATCGTCTGCAACTTCAGCGACACTTTCCCCTGCTTTAATTCTAGCGAGAGCTGCCGTGTGGGCCACGTTGATCTCTGCTCGAGCGAGTTCCGCCACGATGACTGATTTTATTTCCTCTGAAACCTCTTCGAGAGGAATGGGTTCGGGCTCATGGCGGTTACCCACGCGCGCGACGACGGCACGATTTTCGATATATTCGATCGCCGCGCTGTTGTTGCCATTGAGAAGAACCTCATCGCTGAAAATCGCTTCGCGCAACTGCACGTTGCCGAAGATGCCGCTACCTGTTGTGCGACTGATCCCTTGGGCGTTTTTTATCTCCAGACCCAATGCTTCGCTGATACCGCTGAGCGACTCCGGCTGTTCGAATGCAAGATTGTCCAGTTCACGAATCCTGTCGGTGAACAGCTGGCTTGCCTGAAGACGCCGCAGACGATCTTCGATTTCTCTGCGCAGTTCAGCAAACGTTGGATATTTCGTTATTTGAATCGATTCCAGTTTAATCAGGTGGTACCCCAATTCCGTTTGTACCGGTTGCGATACCTCGCCTTCGTTCAATGCCCACAGAACACGGTCATAGTCGGCATCGAAGACACCGGCAGCCACTGCGCCAAGTTCACCACCAGCCGCTGCTGATACTATGTCTTCGGAGTGTTCCTGCGCGAGTTCGGCGAAAGACTCACCGGCTTCAGTGCGATCCCTGAGAACCATCAGCTCCGCTTGCGCGTCCACCGCACTCCGCTGGTCGCCAATCTGCAACAGGATGTGGCGCGAGTTGCGCTGTTCTTCATCAGGTGCTGCGGCTTTATCAGTTTCATAAGTATCGCGGATATCCTCCTCGGTGACGACGACTGCCGGGTCATTGATCAGGTCACTCGAGATCAGCTCAACGTAGCTGATATCGACGTTTTCTTCCGTCAGATACTGCAACTGGTTCTCTTCGTAGCGCAGACCTATGGCCTCGTCGTTCACCTCAATTTGACCGGCAAACGCATCCTGGGTGAACGCAAGGTAGGCAAGGTCGCGGCGTTGATTGAGAATCCTGGCGTGTTGCCGGAGCTCCCAGTCCGTCAGAAAAGCAGAATCGATGATGCCTGAGCGCAGCTGTTGCAGCGCGATCTGTTCTTCGGTTACCTCGAGGAAGCTCTTCGGATCGTAGCCCATGTACTGAACCACACGACGATAGTTCGTCTCTTCGAACTTGTTGTCTATGTGGAAGATTGGATTCGATCTAATGCTGCTGGAAATCTGTTTCGGGCTGGCGCCAATACCAAGATCGGCCGCTGCCTGTTGCAGCAGCATTCGGCCGATCAACTGATCGAGAACCACATTCTGCAAACGCAACGGATCAATGAGATTGGGGTCGAAATCCGTGCCGAACTGTGCGGCCATCCGGCGCCGTTCACGCTCGGCTTCAGTCGCGAGCATCGATTGGGTGATGTCATCCCCGTTGACGCTGGCAATTTCCCGATCTGCAGTGCTAAAAAGACTGAGACCACCACCGAAGCCAAAAATGAGCAGCACAAAAATAATGATTCCAACTAGAACTTTGAATCCAAAATTTTGCGTCTGGTCGCGTAGCTTTTGTAGCATCGGGGTTACCTTGGGTGCTCTAACAAATTGAAGATCCGCATGGAGGGCTGACGAAAAAAGGCGCACTCAAGCGCCTTTTCTCAATTTTGAGAGAACAGTGTTCCGGTTTAGTTAAGCGCTGCCTTCAGCGCTTTTCCAGGTTTGAACGCTGGGACTTTCGCTGCCTTGATTTGAATCGGCGCACCGGTTTGTGGGTTTCGCCCGATACGCGCAGCGCGATCACGGACGGTGAAAGTACCAAAGCCAACCAGTGCTACTGGATCGGCTTGCTGAAGAGAACTAGTAATTGCTTCGATCGTGGCATCGAGCGCACGACCCGCCGAAGCCTTCGAGATATCAGCCGATTCGGCGATTTTGTCAATCAGTTCTGTCTTGTTCACATTTAGCCCCTCAATGGTGTTGACGATTCAGGACGTCCGTTTATAAGTATGTAGTTGGATGTCCCGAAGGTTCGCGCGGATTTATACCAACACCGTCAAGCCCCTGCAAGCTTGTATCACGACAAATGCCCAGTATTAATGCGGGTTTATCGGCTGCTCGACGTCCGTAGATGCAACTTCGGGGAGTCCCTCAGGGTCTGCGGCGAGCTCTTTTTGCGTTGCGCTCGCCCGTTCTTCGACCAGCGGTTCCGGCAGACTTACCAGCGCGATCGCCAGAACATCGTCCATCCACTTCACCGGATAGATGGTGAGGGTTTCTTTCACATTGTCTGGTATTTCTTTGAG
>JAPUFN010000156.1 GCA_027293665.1 Gammaproteobacteria bacterium
ATCGCCATCTTCGACGGGCAGGCGCTCGATCAGCAGATCGGTGCGTTCTTCGCGTTCCCGGTTGTCGCGTTCGAGCCAACCTGAACCGCGGTGTCCCATTACGTGAGAAATCTCGCGGCCCATGTAGAACTTGCCGATGCCATCGCGGCTTGGCTGGCGCTGCTCATAGATTGGCTTGGCAGGCTCAGCGGACTCGGCGACTGCTGCCAGCGTGAGGAGCAATCCGAGTAACCCTATAGCGCAACGCATGCCAGATCTCGACTGTTCAGGCGGCCAACGGCTCGTCCGGCTCTGCTGCGGTCAGTGAGCGGGTGGTGATCATCAAAGCGATGAGTCCGGCAAACAAGACCGCGGTGCCCACGAGCAGGGAGAACTCCTCGAGTTGCAACAGTACGTAGAGCGTTGTGTAGAGTGACGCCACCACCACCGCCATCCAGGCACACAGTTGCCAGATTCTCGTCATCGCCCACACATACCAGCTGATGAGCACGGTGATGAGCGCGGTGGCGATGAGGTAGGAGGAGCCGAAATCGATGTGTTCCGACAGCGATAGAAGGGCCAGGTAAAAAAGCACCAGGCCTGCGCCCACCACACCGTATTGCACGGGATGAAAGCGGATGGGGGTGGTGAGCTCGAAACAGACAAAGCCGAGAAACGTCAATCCAATAAAGAGGAAGCCGTACTTGATTGCCCGGTCGATCACTCGATAGTCGGTGACCGGTTGGAAAAGACTGACACGCGCGAAACTCCGGGCGAGCTCAACCTGCTTCTGATCCACGCGCCAGCTGCCGGGTAGATCGCGGGCGAGCTCGTGCACAGTCCACTTGGCCGTGAAGCCATCGTCGCGGGTCTCGTAGCGCTCGGGCAGGTAGGTGCCATTGAAACTCGGGTGTGGCCAGGTGGACATCATCTGCACTTGTGTGGTGTTGCCAACCGGAGTGAAGCCCAGCTGGTGGGTGCCTTTGATTTCCAGGTCGAAGGCAAACGCGGTGGGGTTGGTGTTGGAGACTCTCCGCGCCGCTGCGTGCACGCCGGTGCCGATCCAGCTTTGTGTAGTACCAGCGGTAAACGCGGATTCTGTGTCACCAAACTTAAGTGTTGAAGCTGTGTTGATTGCCTGGGTGTGGCTGATGCCGACTGCGATTCTGGCGAGGTCCAGTTGAACTTCCACGTCCGTGCGATTCAGGAGTTGCGGATCGAGTGCGGGGAACGTTCCATTGAATTTGATGGTTGCGAGATACACGGGGACTTCGTAGATGGCGCGCCGACGCATCTGGTGGTCGATCTGGATGTCGAGATTTAACTCTGTGGGCAGGTAGACGCGTTCGCGGTGGCGGGTGTGCCACACGAGATCGCCATCGTCGTCTTTCACCTGAAACCGATGCACCTCTGGCACGATCAGAAACGGCCCTGCAATGCTCTGCTCGTTGCCCCAGGCACTGGAGATTGCCTGGAAGGTTTCATCGAAGTAACCCTGTCGTTCTTCGGTGACTCCCTCCACCATTGACAGTGGAATCAGCATCGCGAGCACGATCACTCCGATGATTGCAAAACGTACCGTAGTTGGTTGATCACGTAACAGTTGCATATTCAAACTCCGAATCGTCTGTCGCGTTGTTGGAACCAGTCAAGCGCGGTGTCCAGTGTCGCGCTCGTGAATTCGGGCCAGTAGAGGTCCGGGAAATAGAGTTCGGCGAAGGCACACTCCCAGAGCATGAAGTCACTCAGGCGCTGCTCTTTACCGGTGCGGATGAGGAGGTCGACGTCGCAGGTATCGCAGTTAGCTGCGAGCGTGCGGGAAAATTCTTCGGCATCGCAATCGCTGCCCACCTGGCGCGCCGCTTCAACTATTGCATCGCGTGCGGAATAGTCCAGCGCAATGCGCAGATGCTTGTCACCACCGGCCGTGAGGCGCTGGGTGCGCTCGATGCCGGCCAGCAGCGAATCCGGCAGACGGTCTTTGCGGCCGATCACTTCCACGCGGATTCCCTCGCGTCGGCAAACCGGTGTGAATCGACGCATCGCGTAATCGGCAAGCCGCAACAGGTTCGTCACCTCGCTGTCCTCGCGTTGCCAGTTGGCAGTGGAAAAAGCAAAAAGGGTGAGCACGTCGATGCCACTGGGCCGAACGCGCGGCAGCAGATCGACGAGTCGCTGCAGACCCGCGCGGTGGCCTTCGAAGCTGGGGAGACCACGCTCGCGCGCCCATCGCCGGTTGCCGTCCATGATGATGGCCACGTGCCTGGGGGTACTTTGCGTTGCAAAGTCCTCCCGTGCGGAGGTATCGAGATTGGTCATCTCTGCCATGAAAATCGCTCGCTTAATTCGAGGTCGCCCGGATCAGGGCTTCCATGTGTTTGAGGTAGCGCTTGAGGCCTCGGCGGCCGGTTGCGGTGATCGAGTATTCGGTTCTGGGCACGCGGTCGGTGAACGACTTTTTGCAGTTGATGTAGCCGGCATCTTCGAGCTTTCTGGCGTGCACGCTCAGGTTGCCGTCAGTTGTATCGAGCAGTCGTTTGAGATCGCTGAACGAGATTCTGTCGCTGACGGCCAGGCTCGAGAGAATTCCCAGGCGCACGCGGTCATTCAACAATCGTTGAAAGTCGCCCCCCTGATCGTCGCTGACGAATCCGGCAATCGCCCGCAGTGACGCGGTGGTGCTGGACTCGCCTTTGCGTTTGGACTTAGCCGCCATGATGCTTGTACACCTGATAACCGCACGCGATGTGCAGTCCGCCGAAGGCGAGGCCGAGCAGCGGATTGCCCCAATGTGCGGGGAGTGCGGCAGTGAAGAGTCCGGCCACGATGAACGCGCCACCCATCAGGATGATGGGTTGTGCGGCATAGGTCCCGGAGGCGAGCACGCCACAGCCGTAAAGCATCATCCACAGCGCCGGCACCAGCACGACCTGCGGTGTCGGCCACAGCGACCAGGTGATGACGACACCCACCAGCACTGCCGGCAGCAGGCACAGCAGGAAGCGGCGCGATGCGTCACCCATGAGAGATGTGTTGGTCTTGCGGGACTTCAGCCAGCTTGCGAGCGCGCCAACCGATATCGCGAGAAATGCTGAACCGATCCAGATCAACAGTTGATCGCCCAGTTCGGTAAAGCGTGATGCCATTGCCATCGCCACCAGTGCAACCAGGCCCATCACCATGCCACCGATTCCGGATAGCGCGGAGACACGCTCGGCGCGCTCCATGGCGCCGCGGATAAATCGCAGGTTGTCTTCGGCTTCGTCTTTGATATCGACTCGCATTGTTGTCTCACAGCAAGGGCTGGAGGATGTAGTATGACGAAGTACTTTATACTATAAAGTGAACTGG
>JAPUFN010000157.1 GCA_027293665.1 Gammaproteobacteria bacterium
GCGTTTCTGCTTACCGGCGGCTTCGATGTCTCCCGGGTCCAGGGCGCGCACGTCAACGCCGCGGCGGTTCAGTTTGTCCTGCAGAATGTCAAGCATCTGACCTAACTGGAATTCCTCTTCGGCCGCGATCAGGATCCGCCCATCATTGAATTCAAAAGCCGCATCGACCCGCTTGAAATCGAAGCGGGTGCTGAGTTCCCGCGTCGCCTGATCCACCGCGTTGCGGACTTCCTGTAGGTCAACTTCGGATACCACGTCGAATGAAGGCATAGCGATCCTCTCAGGTTTGTTTTGCATTTGTTCTGCATTCTTCTGCAATGCACAGCAATACACTAATAAACATCAGCAAAACGTTTCCAAACTAGTTCACGGGGTGACCCTGGTGCTCATGTTAAAATTCACTTCGTTTAGTGCAAACCACGAAGAGTCTTTCTTGACAAAGCCACATGCCTCAAACAAGGTCAGCACGCCGTTGCCGATCCAGCACGTAAACTACATGTCATACGAAGACATTCCAATCCTCGTTGTCGATGACGCGAAATTTTCCAGCGCTATCATCGCCAAAGCACTCCGCAGTGGTGGATTCAGTAACGTCCGTTTCACTAATAATCCCCTCCAGGCGCTTCGATCGTTGGAGAAGAGACCCGCGCAGATCCTGATTGCCGACTGGCTGATGCCGAGCATGGATGGCCTCGAGCTCACGCGAAGGGTAAAAAAGCTCGATGAGGCAACTGGCCACTTCACCTACGTCATGCTGTTGACCGCTCGCGATGACTTTGACGCGATGACCCGTGCCTTCGATGAGGGCGTGGATGATTTTCTGAACAAAGCCAACCTGCGGGCACAGCTACTGCCTCGTGTGATCGCCGCACAACGACTGGCCGGTGTGCAGAATGAACTTCTGCGGACCAACAAGCTGTTGCGCAAGAAGATCCGTGAATTACAGACAACCGATCTGGTTGACCCGGTGACTGGACTCGGCAATCTGAAGTTCACCCTCGAGCGCATCTCGGACACCATCAAACATGCTGAAACACGCGGTGGTGCCGCCTGTATATTACTTGTCGGTATCAACAATCTGAGCGTGATTGAAGAGCAATATGAAGAATCGATCATCGACGAGCTGATGTCAGGAATCGGGGCGAAGGTGCGGCAACTGGTGCGGCCACTGGACGTCGTCACCAGACCCGAAGCAAATATGTTCGCCGTGATTACCGTACAGCCGGATGTGGAGAACTGCACATCCCGAAGCTTCAGACGTATTTTTGACAACCTCTATATGCACTCATTCAAGACGAGTGAAGGCTATATTCCCGTTGTTGTCGGCGTCAGTATCTGCGCTGCAGACGCTGAGACAGGCTTCCCGAAGCCAAAGATCTTCATGCGACACGCCTACGACGGGCTGACCAGATCCTTTGACACCGGTCTGATAACCATCGCACCATTGGACGCGCCTTCAACGCAGCTAACCTAATAATCGTGGCGCAAAAACTACGGAAGAACTCATGGCGAAGAAAAGGATTACTTCGGTAACCACACGCCGCGGTGACTCTGGCACTACCGCGCTGGCGGATGGCACATCGATTGCAAAAACCGCCGAACTCATTCACACCATTGGCACAGTTGACGAGCTGAATAGCTTCGTGGGTTTATTTATCACGGAACTTCCTGCCGACTCTGAATTCCGCGACATCTGCCAGCGCCTGCAACAGGAGCTGTTCGATCTGGGGGCTCATCTGGCCACGGTCGGCATGACCCCGGCACCACAAGGCGACTGGCTCGATGAAGCGGTGCAGGAACTCAACGCCAGACTACCGCCACTGACCGAGTTTGTGATTCCTGGCGGCCAGCGGGCCGCGGCCCTGGCCCACGCGTGTCGGACCATCTGCCGGCGGGCAGAACGTCACAGCTGGGCGGTAGCCGACGCGCAAGCTCCTGCCAGATACCTCAACCGGTTGAGTGATTTGTTTTTCATCATGGCGCGCTTGATCAATCTGGCTGCGGCAGGTGATGAACCACAGTGGCGCGGAATTAAAAAATAGTCGCTGCCGCGAGACGTTCAGTTAAAACGCCACGTCGTTCAACGTGACAGTTTGTCAAAGTGACAAGCGGCGGATGTCGTCGAGCAGTTCCGCCAATGTAACCATGAACCGGCCGGCTTCGGCTCCGTTGATGGCGCGATGGTCATAGGATAACGACAGCGGCAGCATTTTCCTTGGGACAAACTCACTGCCATCCCAAACGGGTCTCATCGTTAACCGGGCGACCCCGAGAATAGCGACTTCCGGTGCGTTGATGAGTGGGGTGAAGCCTGTCCCGCCAATCGCCCCCAGGCTGGAGACACTGAACGTCCCTCCCTGCAGATCGTTCATCGCGAGCTTCTGCTCCCGCGCCTTCCCCGCAAGTTCCGCGATCGCCTGTGACAGATCCCAGATACCCAGGCGGTTCGTATCGCGAATTACCGGAACCACGAGTCCGGCTTGCGTATCAACTGCAAATCCGATGTTGTAATACTTTTTGAAAATGAAATTTTTAACGGCCACATCCAACGACGCGTTGAACATCGGATGCGCCTCCAGTGCGTAACAACAGGCTTTGATGATGAACGCAAGTGGCGTGATGCTGACGTCACGCTTTCGCGCTTCATCCTTCAGCGTTGCCCGAAACGCCTCGAGCTCAGTGACATCAGCCTCTTCATGCTGAGTTACATGTGGCACGTTCAACCAGCTGCGATGCAGGTTCGTCGCCCCGGCAACGCGAATCCGCGACATCGGTTGAATGTCGATCGGACCAAACTTTGCGAAATCGACCTCCGGAACAGGCGGTATGCCGGTTCCTGTGGTCCCCGCCGCCGCGCGCCCGGATGTCAGTGCTGTCTTGACGAACGCTTTGACGTCATCCTTGACGATGCGGCCACGATTACCGCTGCCTTTGATGCGAGAGAGTTCAACACCGAGTTCCCGAGCAAGCAGCCGCACGGCCGGACCCGCATACACGCGCGCTGCCACCTCGGCCTGCGCGGCGCCTGCGGCGGCTTGCAAAGAGCCTGCGGCGGGTTGCAAAGAGCCTGCGGCGGCTTGCAAAGAGGCGGCGTTCGATTCGGCTGGCGCAGGAGGAGCGGCGGCAACCGGCGCGGTCTCTGGCTCCGGGGTTGTGACCTTTGCGTCCAGCTCCGGCGCAGCTGCCTGGCCAGAGGTGGCACGCAGCGTCACCAGTAGTGTGCCCTCTGCCACCTCCTGGCCAACCTCAACGTGCACGGCGACGATCGTGCCCGCTTCGCCGGCGGGAATTTCCATGGAGGCTTTGTCGGATTCGACGACGACCAGCAGATCATCGGCAGCAACCTGATCCCCGGCTGCCACCGCGAGTTCGATGATCACGACATCCTGCGCTTCACCGATGTCCGGTACCCGCACCGCCAGTTCGCTGCTCGCGGCAGCCTCCTGCGGTGCGGCAGCCTCCTGTAACGCGGCAACCTCCTGTGGTGCAGCGGCCTCCTGTGACGCGGCAGCCTCCTGTGGTGCGGCAGCTTCCTGTGGTGCGGTAGCTTCCGCAGTAGCAGGGGCAGGCGCGGCGGGCGGGCTCGGCGCGTCTGCGCGGGCCGTTTCCAGCTGCGCAATGATGTGTCCCTGCATGACCTCATCGCCGATCGCCACTGTGATCGCCGCTACCTTGCCGGCCAGGCCAGCCGGTACTTCCATGGAGGCTTTATCGGATTCGATCACGATGAGCGCATCATCTGTCGCAACATCTGCCCCCACTTCGACGCAGATCTCGATCACTTCGACGTGTTCGACATCGCCGATATCGGGTATGCGGATTTCTTCAATCATGGTGGTCAGGCCATCCTCGGGTTGACTTTCTCCGGGTCAATACCCAGCGCATCACGTGCGTCACGAACCGTATCCAGCGACATTTTCTGCTCGTCGGCAAGGCACCTGAGCGCGGCGAGTGTGATGAATTTCCGGTCAACTTCGAAGAAATGGCGCAAGGCTTCCCGCGTGTCGCTGCGACCGAAACCATCGGTGCCAAGCACTTTGTAATTCGCCGGGATATATGGCCGCAGCTGCTCTGCCAGCGTCTTCATATAGTCACTTGCGGCGACCACGGGAGCATCACCCTGCAGCGATTCGCTGATGAAACTGACTCTCGGCTCCTCTTCAGGGTGCAGCAGATTCCAGCGCGTCACATCCTGGCCTTCGCGGGCGAGCTCGTTGAAGCTGGTCACACTCCAGACCTCCGTCGTCACCCCGTAGTCCTCATGGAGCATCTGGGCGGCCGCCTCGATTTCCCGCAGTATGGTGCCGCTTCCAAGTAGCCGTACTTTGTTGGTTTCGTCATCACCATGCTGACGCAACCGGTACATGCCTTTGAGAATTCCGGGTGCTGCACCTTCGGGCATTGCTGGTTGCAGGTAG
>JAPUFN010000158.1 GCA_027293665.1 Gammaproteobacteria bacterium
ATTGCAAACTCTTCATCGATGTCACCAAAATCAGAAATCATCTCGAACACGCCGGTTCCGGCGTCCTTCAAACCAGCGGCAATGCCCAGTAGTTCATCGAGTTCCGCCTGCAGCGAAGGAGTTGGCGCACCCGTGCTGCTCCGATGATTAAGAGTGCGCGAAGAGGAAAATCCCAGCGCACCCGCGCGAATCGCGTCGGTGGTCAGACGCCGCATCTCGGCGATGTCTTCTGCCGTGGCGGGTTCCCGGTCTGCCCCGCGCTGCCCCATCACGTAGACCCGCAGCGCGCCATGCGGCAACTGGGCACCAATGTCCATATCGAAGGAGCGCTCAGCGAGATAGTCGAGATACTCGGGGAATGTCTCCCACGCCCAGGGCACACCTTCATGCAGCACTGCACCTGGAATGTCTTCCACCCCCTCCATCAGCTCCACGAGGAGTTCATGATCAGTCGGCCGAACCGGCGCAAAGCCGACTCCGCAGTTGCCCATCACAACGCTCGTCACGCCATGGTGACTTGACGGCGATAACCGGTTGGACCAGGTTGCCTGGCCGTCATAGTGGGTGTGAATATCAACGAAGCCGGGGGTCACGATGGCGCCGGCAGCATCTATTTCGCGAGCACCGCGACCGGCGACTTTGCCGACTTCGCTGATCAACCCGCCGGTGATCGCAACGTCGGCCGTGGCTCCGGCGGCACCCGTGCCGTCGAACAGCGTGCCGCCGCGAATCACGAGATCAGGTTTTGCCATGTTTACTCTCCCCGGATGGCTAGGCGAATAGTGCATTTTCGCACTTTTCCTGCCGTTATACAGGCAGCCAACCATCCGGTCCCATTTTTTTATACAATGGGCGGAGGAACTGCACCGCCGTCGCTGCGCAGTTGAGGGGAGAACCATGCAGAAAATCGCCGTCGTACTCATTGTCGTTTCACTGGCCGTGATCGCCTATTTCGCGTTGTCGACAGATGAAGAAACCGCAGCCACACCACCCCAGCGTGATGATGTGACGTTGCGCACCACCACCTCAGGGGACATTGTCGGTTTTATCGATCACTTTGGTGCGCGCGCCTGGATGGGCGTGCCGTTCGCCGAACCGCCCGTTGGCGAGTGGCGCTGGCGCACGCCGCAGCCTCCCGTCAAATGGACGGGGACCCGTGAGGCGCTTGCCGCAGGCAATCTGTGTCCACAAATGAAATCACTCCTCAGCGGCGATGCAGGCAACCCCGAAAGCAACATGGCGGGCAGTGAAGACTGCCTGTATCTCAATATCTGGGCCCCGGCCAATGCTCGAAACAAACCGGTCATGCTCTGGATCCATGGCGGCGGTAACACGATTGGTCATGGCGGTTCGTACAACAGTGCAAAGCTCGTGACCAGCCAGGATATCGTCGTCGTGACGATCAACTACCGGCTTGGGCCAATGGGTTGGTTCAGCCATCCCGATCTCGCGCGCGGTGATCCACTCGATGACTCTGGCAACTACGGCACGCTGGATGTCATCCGGGCTCTGGAATGGACGCGCGACAACATCGCCCAGTTCGGCGGTGATCCCGGCAACGTTACGGTGTTTGGTGAATCCGCGGGTGCCTTTGACACACTCGCCATGCTGGCCTCGCCGCTGGCCAAAGGCCTCTTTCACCGGGCAATTTCGCAAAGCGGTGGCTTCACGACAGTACCGATGAAAGTGGCGCAGAATCATCACACCGAAGGTGGCCATATCTACAGCGCGCGGGAAATACTCAACCATCTGCTGGTTGCTGACGGTACCGTGGGCGATCTCGCCGCAGCGCGCGACTACCAGTCGGATATGGGTAAGCTGAACGTACGCGAGTACCTGTACGCTAAGAGCGCCGAAGATATCTTCGCGCTGTTTGAAGGTGGCGGTTTCGGCATGATCGATGTACCGGCTAACTTCGGTGATGGTCATGTCTTACCGGCACTGACCACGCAGGAGATATTCTCCGATGCAGCAAACTACAACGAGATGCCGGTCATCCTCGGCACGAACCGTGACGAACCGGCGCTGTTCATGGCCCAGAACCCGGAGGTTCTCGACACTTTTCTGTGGTTTTTCCCACGCCTGAAAGACGAAGACAGCTACCTGCGCGCCGTGAAGTATGGTGCGCTGGCCTGGAAAGAACGCGGCGTGGACAGCCTTGCCACCTATATGACGGCTGCCGGCAATCCCAATGTATTTGCCTATCGATTCGACTGGGACGAAGAGGGTTCGACTCTCGGCTACGATTTGAGTAAAGCCCTTGGCGCTGCGCACGCGCTCGAAATCCCGTTCGTTTTTGGCGATTTCAACGGTGGACTCGGTCTCGGTTATCTCTACACCAACAGCGACACAAAAGAAGACCTCGCCGAGAGCATGATGTCGTATTGGACCCAATTTGCGCTTACCGGCAACCCCGGTCGCGGCCGTACGGATTCCGAAGTCGAGTGGCTGTCATGGGGCACTGACGGCAAAAGTTCGATCGTGCTGGATACGCCGGAAGATCAGGGCATCTATATGATTGAAGAGGTAGTTTCCATTGCGGGATTGAAGGATGCGCTCGCGGCCGACTCGGCAATTGGCGAGCCACGCGAACGTTGTCAACTCTATATGAGCGCGTTCGGCCGCAGCGCGTTCGATGCGGCTGAGTTCAAAAACTTCGGACCAGATGGCTGCAGTCAGTTCGATGTGAACCAGTTTGCCAGATTCTAAAACGCGTTTTTATTCCTCGGCTGCAACAGGTGGCCGTTGATACCCGCCACAGAGGTCGGCGATGCGTCCGGCAAGACGGATCGTGCTGTAGTCGCTTCCATAGGGCCCGACCACCTGAAA
>JAPUFN010000159.1 GCA_027293665.1 Gammaproteobacteria bacterium
GAGACGGAGAAATGTTGTTGCGTCTTCTGGGGCAGGTGGTGGGCTTCGTCGATGATATACAGACAGTCTTGCGGTTCGGGCAACACCACACCACCACCAAGCGCAAGATCCGCCAGCACCAGATCGTGGTTTGCGACGATCACATCTGCCCCATCGAGACTGCTACGCGCCCGGAAGAAAGGACACTGCTTGAAATAGCCACACTTGTTGTTCGTGCACCCCCGATGATCCGTCGTCACGTTGCGCCAGACCTGAGCGTCGATTGGTTGCGACCAGCTGTCGAGCTCACCGTCCCAGCGTCGATCGGAAAAAGCCTGCAACAGATCATGATAGATGGCGCTGTCGTCGCCCGCGGGCTCATTCGTTGCACTAACGGCGAACTCTTCGAACAGTGGCGTGAAGCTTGCGTTCGCATACTTCAGCCGATCGTCGAGCCGTTTGAGACACACATAACGACCACGGCCTTTGGCGAGCGTGAAACTGAATCTGAGACCCGACCGTTCCTTCAGATCCGGCAAATCTCGCAGCACGACCTGTTCCTGCAGCGCGATTGTTGCGCTGCTGATGACGACAGTTTTGCCGAGCGCCTGTGCAAGCGGGATCGCGGCCAAGGCGTAGGCAGCAGTCTTGCCCGTTCCCGTACCGGCCTCAATGGCGGCAATGCGCGGAGCCTCGCCGCCGAAAGTTCGCGCAATAGCCGCGATCATTTCGCGCTGGCCGCGCCTGGCACGAAAATCCCGTGCCTGCAACCACGCCCGATAAGCTTCCTGGATTTCGTCTTTGAGCCCCTGATTGAGCACGGTGTCTGTCATGGATTCAGCTTAGCTATCGCATCAGAGAGTGGCTACACCAGCGGCGGAAATGAGCGTTAGAAAAACCAGCCTCGGCGACTGAGTTTTTTCTCACAACTTGCCAGCTGGCTGGAATAGTGTCGTGTCCGGTCCGTCACTTTACGTGCGTAGCCTTTCACCTTAGGTTTGTTGCGCCAGCTGCCGCGGGAATAACCGCCGAGGCCTTCGTAGTACGCAAGATAGAGGTGATAGGCATCGTCTTTGGCCAGCCGCAGCCGGCGCTTGCTGCGATCGTTGTACCAACCGATGAAATCCAGGGCGTCGGCCAGGTCATCGCGTTCGGAGAACCAGCCTCCAACATCATCGAGGTAGTCTTGCCAGGCTTCGTCGGTCGCCTGGGCATAGCCATAAGCGCTCGACGGCCTGCGCCACGGAATGACCCATAACAATTTACCACGCGCTGGTTTGGCATCCGCAATGTAACTCGATTCGCGGTGAACAAACGCCATTCCCAGGCCTATGGGCAGTTGCCAGCGCGATTCAGCTTTACGCGCGGCCCTGTACCACCCGGGTTTTTCCGCAAAGACGTCACAGATATTGTCCGGATTGGCCGGTGGCTTGCTCGCACACCCGGCAATCAGGCTAGCCACGATAAGCAGCGCCAGACCGCCGACCCAGTTGCGGACAGGCAGCACGCCGCGGCCGCTTGCAGCGGCCGATCCGTCAGTCCAGCGCGACATCGTGTTCTGCCAATAGCGCAAGCAATCCCGCCTCATCCAGCACCGGGACGTCGAGCGACTGAGCCTTGCTCAGCTTGCTGCCTGCGCCCGGGCCGGCCACGACCCGATGAGTCTTTTTCGAGACAGTACCCGCAACCTTCGCCCCGAGCCGCTGCAGCCGGGCCTTCGCCTCATCGCGAGTCAATCGTTCGAGCGTGCCCGTCAAAACCCACGTCTGGCCAGCCAACGGCAATTCAGCGGCGCGCGCGGCAGGTTGGACGTTGGGCCACGACACGCCTGCCTTGCGTAAGCGCTGCACGACACCGAGCGTCTCGGTACTCGCAAAATAGGCGGCGATATTGGCAGCCACGACAGGTCCCACATCGTCAACATTCTCGAGCGCTGCGGCATCCGCAGCAACCAGTGCATCCAGATCACCGAAATGATCGGCCAGGTTCTGTGCTGTCGCCTCCCCCACCTCGCGAATTCCCAGTGCATAGATAAATCGCGGTAAAGTCGTTGTTCTGCTGGATTCGATCGAGCGCAGGATCTTGCCAGCTGATTTTTCGCCCATGCGCTCAAGACCTACCAACGCAGCTTGTTCCAGACCGAAAAGATCGGCAGGTTCGGCGACGAGTTCGACGCTCACAAGCTGCTCAATGAGCTTGTCGCCAAGGCCCTCGATATCCAACGCCAGACGCGAGGCGAAATGCTTCAAGCTCTCTTTGCGCTGAGCGGAGCAACGCTTGATCCCACCGGAACAGCGTGCTACCGCTTCGTCATCAGCGCGCACGATCGGACTACCGCAAACAGGGCAGGAACGCGGCAGAGAAATGGCTTCAGCGTTTCTTTTCCTGCGCGAACTGATCACCGAAACAACCTGAGGGATGACGTCGCCCGCACGCCGCACCAGCACCTTGTCGCCGATGTGTAGATCAAGGCGGGCAACTTCATCCATGTTGTGCAACGTCGCGTTGCTGACCGTCACACCGCCGACAAAAACCGGCTCGAGCCTCGCGACGGGGGTGACAGCACCGGTGCGACCGATCTGAAATTCTACATCCAGCAACTTCGTGGTCGCCTCCTCCGCCGGGTACTTGTAGGCAACTGCCCAACGTGGTTTGCGCGTAACAGCGCCAAGACGGCGTTGCTGATCCAGAGAGTCCACCTTGATGACAGTGCCATCAATGGCGTAGCCAAGCGCATCGCGGCGCGCCAACAGATCGTCGACATAGCGCTGCACGTCGTCCAGTTCCTCGAATCGACCACTCTCCGAGTTAACCCGAAAACCCCAGTCAGCGAGTCTTTCGAGAACCTCACTCTGACTGAGCGGTTGCCAGTCTCCCTCCACCCAGCCAACGCTATAGGCATACATCGTCAGCGGTCGCTGGGCGGTCAACTTCGGATCGAGCTGCCGCAGACTTCCCGCGGCACCGTTGCGCGGGTTAATCAGGGGTTTCTGATCGTTCGCCCGTGCTTGCTCATTAAATCGCTCGAAATCCGCCAGAGGCATGTAAATCTCACCTCGAACCTCCATCCTGGGTGGTACATCCGCCGCGGGACGGCCGTTCTTCGCGGCAAGTTTGAGTGGTACCGAACCGATCGTACGCACGTTGGCCGTAATGTCTTCGCCGGTTTGACCATCGCCACGAGTCGCCGCCAATGTGAGCACTCCTTCGACATACACAAGTGCGACTGCAACTCCGTCAATTTTAGGTTCACAGAACAGAGCGATCGTGGGCTCTTCGCCCAATCTGTTGCGGCAGCGCAGCAGCCAGTCCGCAAGCTCCTGGGTAGTGGTGCATTTGTCGAGCGAAAGCATGGGACGTTCGTGGGTAACGCTCGTGAATTCACTTAAGGGAGTGTCACCCACCCGTTGACTGGGCGAGTCCTGCGTAATCCAGTCGGGATGTTCGGTTTCCAGGCCAGTCAGCTCATCAAACAGCGCATCGTATTCCGCATCCGCAATCTCCGGATCGTCCAGAACGTGGTACCGATGATTGTGATGGTGAATCAGCGCACGGAGTTCTACCAGCCGTGCTTTCGAGTTCATGCCCGTTTAGACATTCGACGCCTTGAAAAGTCCACTATCCGCTGGCGGTAGTGTTCAACTGTTTGCGGCGTCATCACGTTGTGCTGTTCGTCTTTGAGTTCGCCGCCGAGATGGGTAGTCACCTCACGCGCGACAGCCAACATGTTTTCGAACATCTGTGCCGGTTGATCCGGACCGGGTAGTTGCATGAACAAACACAGACCCGGTGAGCGTAGAGATTCCATCTCCGCCATGTCGAAGGTGCCCGGTTCAACCAGATTGGCTACGCTGTAGTGCACGGCTTTCGTCAGCGGTTCGACGCGATGAAATATATTCATCTCACCGAACTTCAAGCCCTTGCTTTTTAAAACTGTAAACAGTTCATCACCGGTATAGGGGCGGCCGAGTTGTGCAATCACATTCATGACGATTAGCTCTTCGACCTGCGGCCCCGCAGATTCGGATTTTTCCGGAGCGCGTTCGGCCTTTCTACGCTGCGCAAGCCGTCTCGGCTTTCTAGTGGGTTCAGCGTCAACCGGCTTCTCAGCAGGCAGCACAACTTCAGCCACTCTGGCTCGAGCAGTTCGCGCGACAACTTTGCGAGTCTGTTGTGACCGGGATTCAGCCGCCGACTTTGCCGTAGTTGCACGGTGTTTGGTCGTGGCTGTGGGCACGGCAGAACCTGCCGGGGTCCGTGCCGATGCGGTTACGGTGGGATCCTGCCTCCTGCTGGTGACGCTCTGTGCCACGACCCGAACATCTCCCGCGGCCGTGGATGGTGCAGCCGAATGCGCCGGCCGAGCGCCCTCGAACTCCGGTTCGGTCAGTTCGAAAGCCGCTTGAGTGGGATCCAGCTGCGGCAGATTTGCCGGTCTCGAGCCACCGTTGGGAAGCTCTCCGCGCAGACGCGCCATATCGTCGATGTCGTCGGGGAAAAGGTCCGGTTTAATATCGATTCGCAGATCTTCCCGGCGCGCTTGCCAGGCAATCCAGAATCCGTGGGCAATGACGGTTGCGATGAGCAGACCCCCACCAATCAGGATGTAGTCTTTAATATCCACTTCCGGCTCCTCCGGTCACTCACGCGACCTGGCACTAACTTCCGATCAGCCGCCGATTCGATGATCGACCCTATGATTGATCTTCCTATCCGCCGACCTCACGGCCGTCTACTCACAGTACAGCTGCGCAACAGCGAATCAGTCAAACGATCTCCGCAGAGATCAGACTGCCATCGCAGCAGCTTCTTCCACGTCCACAGACACCAGGCGTGATACGCCAGGCTCATTCATCGTCACACCCATCAAGTGATCGGCCATTTCCATGGTCAACTTGTTATGGGTGATGATGACAAACTGCACGTCCTTGGACATTTCCCGAATCAACTCTGTAAAGCGCATGACGTTAGTGTCATCAAGCGGTGCATCGACCTCATCGAGCAGGCAAACCGGACTCGGATTGAGATGGAAAATGGCGAATATCAACGCCACCGCTGTCATAGCCTTTTCGCCACCAGAGAGCAGTTGCACACTGGTGTTGCGCTTTCCCGGGGGTCTCGCCATCAGCGAGACGCCCGTATCAAGCAGATCCTCCCCCGTCAGTTCCAGATAGGCGTGTCCTCCGCCGAAAACTTTCGGAAACAGTTCGCCGAGCCGCGCGTTGACGGCGTCGAATGTTTCCTTGAATCGTTGCCGGGTTTCCCGGTCGATTTTCCGAATCGCAGCGACGAGAGTTTCTAATGCTTGATCTAAATCCTCGTTCTGCTGATCCAGGTACAACTTGCGTTGCGATTGTGATTCGAATTCATCAATCGCCGCAAGGTTGATCGGTCCCAACCGTTGGATCCGCCGATCCATGCGTTCGAGCTCCTGTTCCCAGGATCGGGTCGTTGCCTCTTCGGGCAGCGTTTCCCGGGCTTCTTCCAGTGAGATACCGGTCGACTTCAGTTGTTCGGTGATATTTTCAGCCTGCACGCTCAGTCCCTGACGCTCCACCCGGGCGGTTTCAAGCTCGCCGCGCAGATCGTTCAGCCCGGCCTCGGTATCCGCTCGTTGCCCTTCGAGTTCGCGAATGCGCTGATCGATCGATTCGAGTGTATTGCGTACCTCACCGAGTTGGGATTCCACCGTCAGCCGCTCGGCGAGCTTCACCTCCAGTTCATTGCTCAGTTCAGGCAACGGCGTTGCGCTGTTTGCGATGCCCTGTTTGAGCACATCGAGCTGCTCATTGAGGTCACTGTGCTGCCGCACCAGACGATCACGCGCCGTTTCGCTCGCGGCAAGCTTAGAGCGCAGCCCCTGCGACTGAGCATTGAGCGAGTGAAAGTGGTCTCTGCTCGCGCGTGCAGACACGCGCGCCAGCTCGAGTTCCCGCTCGGTGTCCTGGCGCTGAGCGGCCAGCGTTGCGCGCGTCTCTGCCTGACCAACCTGTGCATCCAGTGCACCAGCAAGCGTCTGGCGGGCCGTCTTGAGTCGCTCGGTTTCTTCGCGAATCTGCTGATCGATCTCCGTCCTCTCGCCAGTCAGGCGAAGCCGCCGCGCATCGGCTTCTTCAAGCTGCACGCGACGCACACCGTGATCGGTTTTCAAATCGCCGAGCGACTGATTGAGCCGATTGATCTGCAGCTGCAGCGTTTCACGCTCTCCTTCCAACTGCTCTATCCTCGCGCGGCCAGCGACAACATGACCCTGCAGATCGGCAAGCGTTGATTCCGCTTCCTCCACCCGCAGGTTCAGCGTTTCGAGTTCCTGTGCACGTTGGATAATGCCCTTACCGCTTTCTTCGGTTGGCTCGGCAAGCCGCTTGATCCAGTCCGGTCCCAGCCAGACTCCCTGACGGGTGACGATACTTTCGCCGGGTTGGAGATCGGCGCGATTGGCCAATGCAACCTCGACGGACTCGGCGGCATAAATTCCCTGCAATACAGATCCCAACTTCATATCCTGACTGCGGACGAGAGACGCCAGGCTCGGCAGTGCACCGGCCATTTTCTGGGTGTCGACCGACGCTTCAAACAGCGTGACGCCACCACCGCTGAACGTGGCGAACGTAGCTTGATACAACTCCAGATCATCGACCCGAATCGCCTGCAGATGGTCACCCAGAGCCGTTTCCACCGCCTGTTCCCAACCAGGCACCACCGACAACGCCTCGCCAAGCCGCTGTGCGGCGCTCAGCCCCTGCGCCTCGATCCACTCATGGGATTCGCGCGCTTCACGCCCCAGCGCCGCGCGCTGCAAAGCCTGCAGGCTGGCAAGGTCGTGCCGCAACGTCTGCACCTCACCGCGCGCATCCTCGAGAACCTTATCGCGCATGAGCACATCTTCGCGGGCGGCGGCTAAATCTCTGAAACAGACGTCGATTTCGGTGTCCAGTGCATGGCGACGTTGTTCACTCTCGGCGATTTCCGCTGCCAGGGAGTGCACGTCCTCCGTGCCGGTGGGCGGCGCGATCGCCGCATCACTGGTGAGGCGTTCATGCCGGCCGCGCAACCGTTGCAGCAACTGTTCGAGGTGTTCGATTCGTGATGCCTGAACCTCTACATGGCGCTCGTTTTCCGCCGCCGCCCGGTTGAACGTCTCCCACGCGTTCTGCCATTCCCGGTATCGCTCCTCGAGCTCATCGAGCGATGTGTGAGCCTGCTGGTCTGCCTCCTCGGCTTGCCGGACCGCCGGACCCAGAGCTGCGAACTGTGATTTGATCTCGGCGATCTGACCCTGATCCATGGCCAGTTGACGCGAGGTCTCACCGGTGCGCTGTTGCACCGTCTCGAGGTCGAGTTCGAGCTGCTTCACTCTTTCGCGATTGAATTGTATGGCTTCTTCTATCCGGGCGATGTCCGCGCCCAGCTGATAGTAGCGACCCTGCACCTCGTTGAAGGACTCGGCGTTGTTTGCGTGCTGCTGTCGGCTGGATTCTATTTCCGTGTCCAAACCCTGCGCAATGGCAGCACTGCGCTCGTAGGCGACTTCGAGTTGTTGAATATTCGCCTGGCGCTCGGCAAGCTCGAGCTCGATCGCGCCAAATCTAAGCGTGTAAAGACCAGCGGTGAGGCTGCGTTCTTGGTCCTTGAGGCGGCGATAGCGACTGGCGGCTTTGGCTTGACGATCAAGATGCTTGATCTGCTTTCCGAGCTCTTCGCGAATGTCGTTAAGACGGGCAAGATTTTCCCGGGTGTGTTTGATGCGATTTTCGGTTTCCCGCCGGCGCTCCTTGTACTTGGAGATGCCGGCGGCTTCTTCCAGATAGGCTCGCAGATCTTCGGGTTTGGCGTCCACCAGCTGACTGATCATGCCTTGCTCGATGATGGAATAACTGCGTGGACCAAATCCGGTCCCCAGGAAGATGTCCGTAATGTCACGGCGGCGGCATTTGCTGCCGTTGAGGAAATAACTCGACTGGGAGTCCCGCGTGACCTGGCGCCGCACGGAAATTTCTCCGTAGGCGGCATATTCCCCGCCGATTCGGCCGTCGTGGTTTTCGAAAATGAGTTCTATGCTGGCAACAGCGGTCCGCTGGCGCGTGCTGGAGCCGTTGAAGATAACGTCCGTGAGGTTTTCACCACGTAGCTGTTTGGCTGAGCTTTCACCCATCACCCAACGCACGCCGTCGATGATGTTCGACTTGCCACATCCGTTCGGCCCTACTACGGCGCAACGATTTCCGGGGAGGGTGACCGTTGTCGGATCGGCAAATGACTTGAAACCTGCGAGCTTGATCTGCTTAAGCCGCATTGAGCGAGTGGATCACCCTGAGCTGAGAAGGCGCTAGTCTAAAGCAAATAGTTCACAAGCGTAACACCCCGACACGCCCAAAAATGCCACTATCAGGCGATCGATCTCAGGCGGTCAATCTGCTATCGGCACGATCGCTTGCAGACAACCGGCCGCCAACAGAACAACCAAGTGCGAGTTTTTTCTCACGGCCGTTGTAGGCATGCACCAACTCCCGCACTCGCCGCTCCTCGTTATTTTCCAGCGCCTCCAGTAAGGCCTGGTGGTAGCGCAGCGTGTCGCGGAATTCATAGTCCGCGTGGCGTGCCGCAAGATGGGCAAGGCGCAAGCCTGCCGGAATGAGACCGTTGAGCACCGAGCCGAGATAGAAATCGTTCAGAAACGGCAATCCGGCGTTGAAAAAGGCCTGCCGCGCGTCGAGCATCGCAACCAGATTCCGCCCGGTGACGGCCTGGCCCATGGCTTCGAGCGGCTCGCAGAAGCCACTGGTATCGAGTTCCTTGATCGCGGCGAGCTTGACGAAGTAGAGGACCTGGACTTCGGCGAACAGCTCGCAAAAATTGGCAATTTCCTTGACTTCCATACGGCTCACCACCGCACCCCGGCGGGGGATGATCTCAATGAGGTGGCGCCTTTCCAGGATCAGGAGGGCTTCCCGCACGGAGCCGCGCGAGACACTGAGATTGCCGGCTACCTTGAGTTCCTGTATCCGCGAACCCGGCTGGAGACGGCCAAAAATGATCTCTCTACCCAGATGATCGGCGATCTGTTCGGTCAGACTTACTGCCGGTTCGAATTCCATAGTTATGCCCCAACCACCCCGGCAACGAACGACCCGGGCACGTTGCAGCCATGCCCGGGACAATTACACGTTCGACAACGTTGTGGAGAAATGGTTTCAGGCTGAGCGCCAGCACGCCACGCCTCACGCACACGGGTGTTTGCCACACTTGCTCGAGATCGACTCGACTGCTCAGCCTTCGACCGCAGACGCTGAATCAGTCGTCGCGGGCGTTTTCGAACCGGCCGCTGGCAGCGCCGGATGGCCGCTGGGGAGCGTCGCTCGACCGAGCGAGGCAGCCGGCTCGCCGGAGGGAGCAGCCAGCA
>JAPUFN010000016.1 GCA_027293665.1 Gammaproteobacteria bacterium
ACGAGGAGCTTTTGGAGCTGGTGGAGATGGAGGTACGCGAGCTTCTCGATCAGTACGAGTTTCCGGGGGACGACACGCCGATTGTGTTGGGCAGTGCATTGAAGGCGCTGGAAGGCGAAGACTCGGAGATGGGCAAGCAGAGCGTGAGGAAGTTATTGGAGACGCTCGACGCTTATGTACCGGAGCCGGAGCGACCGATTGATCTGCCGTTTTTGATGCCTATTGAGGATGTATTTTCGATCTCCGGACGCGGCACGGTGGTGACGGGTCGAGTGGACCGAGGGATCATCAAGGTAGGTGACGAGGTTGAGATTATTGGCATTCGTGAGACGCAGAAGACGACGTGCACGGGTGTGGAGATGTTTCGCAAGCTTCTCGATGAGGGTCGTGCGGGGGAGAACATTGGTGTTTTGTTGCGTGGAACGAAGCGCGACGATGTGGAGCGTGGTCAGGTTTTGGCGGTGCCGGGATCGATCACGCCGCACACGCAGTTTGAGTCGGAAGTGTATGTGTTGTCGAAGGACGAGGGCGGGCGGCACACGCCGTTTTTCAAGGGCTATCGTCCGCAGTTTTATTTTCGCACGACTGATGTGACGGGCTCGGTGGAGCTTCCTCAGGATGTTG
Source organism: Gammaproteobacteria bacterium (assembly GCA_027293665.1). Lineage (GTDB taxonomy): Bacteria > Pseudomonadota > Gammaproteobacteria > Pseudomonadales > Azotimanducaceae > SZUA-309. Next base: position 625 of record JAPUFN010000016.1, read on the forward strand.
AGATGGTGATGCCTGGGGACAACGTGAAGATGGTGGTGACGCTGATCAGCCCGATTGCGATGGACGAGGGCTTACGCTTTGCGATCCGCGAAGGTGGACGCACCGTTGGCGCCGGCGTCGTCACCAAAGTGGTTGAATGACTCGAACACCTTGCCTGGCGTTTGATCCTTTGGGTGTGGGTGGACAGGTCAGGGACGACGCTAAGCAGATCGGCGCAGCCGACTGCCGGCGTCGTCACCAAGGTGGTTGAATGAGCCGAACCGGACTGTTTGAAAACATGGTAATTGGGTAAACCCCATAGAGAGATACAGATCCCGAGCGTTGACATTACCAGGCACCAACCACGATGTACCGGGCACGGTTGGCACTTGGGGTCAGCGTTTGGGCCGAGTGAAGGCCAGTAGCTCAATTGGCAGAGCAGCGGTCTCCAAAACCGCAGGTTGGGGGTTCGATTCCCTCCTGGCCTGCCATAGGTCGAGTTGAGATTGTCGGGTGGCGGTACACAACGCAGCTGAAAGCAAGAGTTCAGCGATGGACGGGCTGAAATGGTTGGTGGTCGTCGCGATCGTCGGCGGAGGTGTCTTCGGAAATTGGTATTTCGGGGAGGAGTCGCTGTTCTATCGAGTGAGCGCGATGACGGCCCTCGCGGTGGTGGCGGGTCTCATCGGACTGCAGACGGCGAAGGGCAGCGCGTTTTGGACGTTGCTCAAGGAAGCCCGCGTGGAGATGCGCAGAGTCGTCTGGCCGACCCGTGAGGAAGCGGTTCAGACGACGCTCATCGTGCTGCTCCTGCTGGTGATAGTAGCCGCCATTCTGGGACTGCTGGACTATCTGCTCGGCATGTTCGTTTCTTCAGTGATCGGGTGAGATGTGGCGAAGCGTTGGTATGTAGTACATGCCTATTCGGGCTATGAGAAGCAGGTGATGCGAGCGCTCAGGGAGCGCATCGAGTTCTCCGGTCTGCAGGACTCCTTCGGCGAGGTGATGGTGCCTACCGAAGAAGTGGTGGAGATGCGTGCCGGTCAGAAGCGCAGGAGCGAACGCAAGTTCTTCCCGGGCTACGTGCTGGTGGAGATGGAACTAAACGACGACACGTGGCATCTGGTAAAGGACACGCCTCGCGTGATGGGCTTCATCGGCGGCAAGGCGGATCATCCGGCACCGCTGACGGATGCGGAAGCAAATGCGATTCTCGAGCGCGTGGCCGAAGGTAGTGAGAAAGCGACACCGAAGACGGTATTCGAACCCGGCGAGCTCGTCCGCGTCATCGATGGTCCGTTCAATGACTTCAATGGGGTCGTTGAAGAGGTGAACTACGACAAAAATCGTCTGCATGTCGCCGTGACGATTTTCGGCCGGTCAACGCCGGTGGAACTTGATTTCGATCAGGTCGAGAAAGGCTGACGTCAGTAAATTGAATATGAACGCGGGTGGCAGCCCGCAACGGGGAGTGCTGTTGCAGTGGATCGGAGCAACGCACGCTTGAACCCACGAGGAGAATCTAGTGGCTAAGAAAGTAACAGCCTTTATCAAGCTGCAGGTACCAGCAGGCCAGGCCAACCCGAGCCCACCCGTGGGTCCGGCGCTCGGTCAGCATGGCGTGAACATCATGGATTTCTGCAAGACATTCAATGCCCAGACGCAAAGTCTCGAGCAGGGGATGCCAACGCCGGTTGTGATAACCGTTTATGCCGATCGCAGCTTCACCTTCATCACCAAGACACCGCCCGCGTCGGTGCTGCTGCGCAAGGCGGCGAAAATCGACAAAGGCAGCGGCACGCCGAATACCGAGAAAGTCGGACGGGTCAATCGCGCCCAGCTCGAGGAAATCGCCCAGCTGAAGATGCCTGATCTGACGGCAGCGGACATGGACGCGGCAGTGCGGACTATCGCGGGAAGCGCACGCAGTGCCGGTATCGAAACGGAGGGCGTTTAAGTGGCTAAGCTCAGTAAAAAGAGGCGTCTGATCGCTGAAAAAGTCGATGTGGACAAAGCTTATCCGATCGATGAGGCGGTGAGCCTGCTCAGTGAACTGGCGAAGTCGAAATTTACCGAATCATTCGATGTGTCGGTCAATCTGGGCGTGGATCCGCGCAAATCAGACCAGGCCGTACGTGGCGCCACGACACTACCCCACGGCACGGGCAAGACAATCCGCGTTGCAGTGTTTGCGCAGGGTGAAAACGCGGAGAAAGCGCTCGCGGCTGGCGCGGATCTGGTTGGCTTGGAAGATCTTGGCGAGAAGGTGAAGGCCGGCGAGCTTGATTTCGACGTCGTAATCGCGACACCCGATGCAATGCGCGTCGTGGGTCAGCTGGGGAAAGTGCTGGGCCCGCGCGGCCTGATGCCGAATCCGAAAACAGGCACCGTGACTCCGGATGTTGAGACTGCGGTGAAGAACGCCAAATCGGGACAGGTTCAGTTTCGTACCGACAAGGCAGGCATCATTCATGGCAGCGTCGGCCAGGTGGGATTTGCTAGCGCGAAGATCAAGGAAAATGTTGAAGCCCTGATCGATGACCTGAAAAAGGCGAAGCCCGCAACGGCTAAGGGCATTTACCTCAAGAAGATTACGTTGTCGACCACCATGGGGCCGGGTCTTGCGATCGACCAGGCGTCACTGGAGGTTTGAGTTCGGAAATAGAGATTTGAAGGACCAGGCTCGAATGAGCCCGGTACCGTCAAAAACCGTAGGCGTGCGGCAACCGGACAAGCCGGTTGCTTGGAAGTTTTGCCTGATTGGCAAAATTTCTAGGTGATCAGGATTGCGAAAGTTGATCGTGCTTAATTTCCTACGCAGACGGTGTTACCTGGATGAGCGTGCGCAGAAATGTGGTCTCGCGAATTGGGTCGCCGTAAAACGGTACGTGACTGGTAGCAGTCACACGACGGATATCGGCGATATCCAAAAGGAGAAACCATGGCATTAAGACTTGCACAGAAACAAGCAATTGTTGCCGAGGTTAACAAAGCCGCGGCGAGCGCTTTGTCGGCTGTGCTAAGTGATTATCGTGGACTGACCGTAGAAGAGATGACGGCGTTACGCGCGAAAGCGCGTGCCGCTGGCGTCTACCTCAGGGTCGTGCGCAATTCACTGGCAAAGCGGGCTTTGGCTGGTACCGACTATGAATGTCTCGATGAGGCGTTGGTCGGCCCATCCATGCTGGCGTTCTCGCAGGAGGATCCCGGATCGGCGGCCAGGCTGCTCAAGGAATATGCAAAGGAATATGACGCGCTTGAAGTCAAAGCGCTTTCCATCGGCGGACAGTTGTTGGCAGCGGCTGAAATCGATCGGATTGCGATGCTACCGACGTTGGATGGCGCACGGGCAATAATCATGAGCGTGATGCTCGCGCCAATCACCAAGCTGGCTCGTACCTTCAACGAGGTGCCCGGCAAACTGGTACGCACACTCGCAGCCGTGCGGGATTCGAAAGAGGCTTAGAGCATTTCAGGTAACAGAACAGATTTTTAGGAGATAAACGAAGTGGCATTGTCAAAAGACGATATTTTGAACGCTATCGCAGAGATGAGCGTTATGGACGTGGTTGAACTTGTTCAATCCATGGAAGACAAGTTTGGTGTTTCGGCAGCAGCTGCAGTTGCAGCAGCACCTGCAGCAGCAGCGGGAGAAGCTGCTGATGCGGCTGAAGAGCAGACGGAATTCGACGTCATACTCACAGGCCCTGGCGAAAAGAAAGTCAATGCCATCAAGGCCGTTCGTGCAATCACAGGTCTTGGCCTGAAAGAAGCCAAGGGGCTGGTTGACGACGCACCCTCGGCTATCAAAGAAGGCGTAAGCAAAGACGAAGCAGAGGAATTCAAGAAGCAGTTGGAAGAGGCTGGCGCATCTGTTGAGCTCAAGTAGTCTTAGCTCACTCATCAGTGCAACAGGCTGGGCTCCCGAGTTGACGGTAAAAGTGTCAGCTGAGGAATTCCGGCCTTTCGTCGTTGGGCGAAAAACAGAAATTATTTTAGCAGTTGGATAACGTCGCTGAGCGACCGGCATCGCCGGTTTCCAAGCGCAGGAGATTCGAATGGCTTACAGCTTTACTGAGAAGAAACGTATCCGCAAAGACTTTGGCAAACTGTCCTCAGTCATGGAGATTCCGTACCTTCTCTCAATCCAGGTCGATTCGTACGGCAAGTTTCTACAGGAAGATGTAGTACCTGCGGAGCGGAAAGAAATCGGTCTGCATGCTGCGTTTCGGTCTGTGTTTCCGATTGTCAGCTATTCGGGAAGCGCTGCGTTGGAGTATGTGGCATACCGCCTTGGCGACCCTGCGTTCGATGTGAAGGAGTGCGTGCTTCGCGGCATAACGTACGCAGCGCCGCTGCGGGTCAAAGTGCGCTTGATCATCTACGACAGAGAATCTTCCAGTAAGACTGTCAAAGACGTGAAAGAACAGGAAGTCTACATGGGCGAAATCCCGTTGATGACAAAGAACGGGACGTTCGTGATCAACGGTACTGAGCGTGTCGTCGTCTCTCAGTTGCATCGCTCTCCCGGTGTGTTCTTCGACCATGACCGCGGCAAGACGCATTCCTCCGGCAAGTTGCTCTATTCCGCGCGAGTAATCCCTTACCGTGGTTCCTGGTTGGATTTCGAATTCGATCCGAAAGACTGTGTCTTCGTGCGCATTGACCGACGCCGGAAGCTGCCTGCGACCATCATCCTGCGTGCGTTGAACTACTCGTCCGAAGAAATACTGGAAATGTTCTTCGAAAAGAACGTATTTCATGTCAAAAAAGATGGCTTCTCGGTCGACCTGCTCGCTGAGCGCATGCGCGGTGACGTTGCAACGTTCGACATCAAAGACAAAGCTGGCAAGACGATGGTCGAGTTAGGTAGTCGGATTACCGCGCGCCATGTCCGGCTACTTGAAGACAGTGGAATCAAACGTCTCAACGTCCCTCGTGAGTATCTTCTTGAGAGGGTGACTTCGCGTGATGTGGTGGATGAGGCCAGCGGCGAAATTCTGCTCCCCTGCAACTCCATCATCACAGAGGAAGTACTTGATACGCTGCTCGAAGCCAAGGTCAAAAACATCGAGACCATCTATACGAATGACCTCGATTGTGGGCCGTATATTTCCGACACACTGCGCATCGATCCCACCAGCAACAAGCTCGAAGCATTGGTAGAAATTTACCGGATGATGCGTCCGGGTGAGCCGCCGACGAAAGAGGCCGCAGAAAACCTGTTTACGAATCTGTTCTTCTCTCCGGAGCGCTACGATCTATCAGCCGTTGGCAGGATGAAGTTCAATCGCCGTCTTGGTCGCGAGGAAATTGTCGGTAGTGGCACGCTCGGCGATGATGACATCATCGATGTGCTGCGCACGCTGATCGAAATCCGCAACGGTAACGGCTCGGTGGACGACATCGACCACCTCGGTAACCGGCGCGTACGTTCGGTTGGTGAGATGGCGGAAAATCAGTTCCGCGTTGGAGTGATTCGAGTGGAACGGGCGGTCAAGGAGCGCCTGAGCCTGGCGGAGTCCGAAGGCCTCATGCCGCAGGATATGATCAACGCAAAGCCTGTCGCGGCCGCGATTAAGGAATTCTTCGGCTCGAGCCAGCTCTCACAATTCATGGATCAGAACAATCCGCTGTCGGAAGTCACCCACAAGCGCCGCGTTTCGGCGTTGGGACCGGGTGGTCTTACGCGAGAGCGGGCAGGGTTTGAGGTGCGCGACGTGCACCCGACTCACTATGGTCGGGTTTGTCCCATTGAAACACCTGAAGGTCCGAATATCGGGTTGATCAACAGCCTCGCAACGTACGCCCGCACAAACGAATACGGATTTCTGGAAACGCCGTACCGCCGTGTGGAGAGAGGTAAGGTCACAGATAATATCGAGTACCTGTCGGCAATTGATGAAGCGGAGTATGTGATCGCCCAGGCGAGTTCACGCCTCACCACGAAAAATCGGTTCGCGGAGGAACTGGTCGACGTGCGGCATCAGAACGAGTTTCAGAAGATGACGGCCGACAACGTGGATTACATGGACGTTTCACCCAAGCAGGTGGTGTCGGTCGCCGCGTCGCTGATTCCGTTCCTTGAGCATGACGATGCGAACCGGGCGCTGATGGGCTCCAACATGCAACGCCAGGCAGTGCCGACGATCCGCGCCGAGAAGCCGCTCGTCGGCACGGGTATGGAACGCAACGTTGCGCGCGACTCGGGAGTCTGCGTGATCGCCGAGCGCGGTGGTCAGATCGACAGCGTTGACGCTGGTCGAATCGTTGTAAGAGTTGCGGACGATGAAACGGAAGCCGGCGAAGCCGGGGTGGATATCTATAGCCTGACGAAGTTTACGCGATCCAATCAGAACACCTGTATCAATCAGCGGCCGCTGGTCAAGCCAGGCGATAAAATTTCCAGGAATGACATTCTGGCGGATGGCCCTTCCTGTGACCTGGGTGAGCTGGCGCTGGGCCAGAACATGCGCATCGCGTTTATGCCCTGGAACGGCTACAACTATGAGGATTCCATTCTCGTTTCAGAGCGGGTCGTTAAAGAAGACCGTTTCACAAGCGTACATATTCAGGAACTGACGTGTATCGCACGCGATACGAAACTTGGTCCGGAAGAAATCACCTGCGATATTCCAAACGTTGGCGAAGGTGCGCTTTCCAAGCTCGACGAGTCGGGCATCGTCTATATCGGTGCTGAAGTGGCAGCGGGCGACATTCTGGTCGGCAAGGTGACACCCAAGGGTGAAACTCAGCTCACACCGGAAGAAAAACTGCTGCGCGCGATCTTCGGTGAGAAGGCATCTGATGTAAAAGATACCTCTCAGCGCGTGCCCACCAGCGTTAAAGGCACCGTCATCGACGTCCAGGTGTTCACCCGTGACGGGGTGGAGAAAGACCAGCGGGCGAAGGACATTGCGCAGCAGCAGCTCGCTCAGCATCGCAAAAACCTCGATGACGAGTATCGAATCGTCGAAGGTGCGACCTATGAGCGGCTGCAGCAAGCGCTACTGGGCCACAAAGCAGCAAGTGTTCCGGGTAGGAAGCGTTTTACGATTGACGAAGAATACCTGGCAAGTCTCGAGCGCGATGACTGGTTCAAGATTCGCATGTCGGATGACGCGCTGAACGCCCAGCTCGAGCGAGCAGAAGCGCAGCTGAAAGAACGCAAAGAGAAGCTCGATGCGATTTATGCAGACAAGCGCCAGAAGCTCGAGTCAGGCGATGATCTTGCCCCCGGCGTACTGAAAATCGTCAAGGTGTATCTGGCGATCAAACGGCGCATTCAGCCTGGTGACAAGATGGCGGGCCGCCACGGCAATAAGGGGGTGATCTCGGTGATCATGCCGGTGGAAGACATGCCGTTCGACGAATTCGGTGAACCCGTGGACATCGTCCTCAATCCGCTGGGCGTGCCTTCGCGTATGAACGTCGGTCAGGTGCTGGAGACGCATCTGGGCTGGGCTGCGAAAGGCATCGGCGACAGGATCGGCGCGATGATAGACGAGCAGCGCAAGGTTGCAGAAATCCGCGGCTATCTCGATGAAGTCTACAATTCAGTCAGTGAGCGCAAGGAAAATCTCAAGTCGCTGAAGGACCATGAGATTCTGGAACTTGCCAGCAATCTCAGAGATGGTGCACCGATGGCGACGCCAGTGTTCGATGGTGCTGCGGAGTCCGAGATCAAGCAGATGCTGGAACTGGCCGGCCTGCCAACCAGCGGTCAGTCGATTCTCTACGATGGACGCACGGGAGACCAATTCGATCGACCTGTCACTGTCGGGTACATGTACATGCTTAAGCTCAACCACCTCGTGGA
>JAPUFN010000160.1 GCA_027293665.1 Gammaproteobacteria bacterium
AAAGGTTAAAGACGGGCTGTCCTCATTGGATTCAGAGATCACCTTTGAGTACTCGCCGGAAAGCTTCACCGGTACGGAGCTCGATTTCGCGGTGGAAATCTGTGCCGCGGTAGCCGATACATGGGGTGCGACAGCACAGGCACCGATGATCATTAACCTGCCCTCAACCGTCGAGATGGCGACACCGAACGTCTATGCGGATCAGATAGAGTGGTTCGTGCGTAAATTCCCCGAGCGCGAACGTGCAGTGATCAGTCTGCACACACACAACGATCGTGGCACTGGAATTGCCGCCACCGAAATGGCACTTATGGCGGGTGCCGAGCGCGTCGAAGGGACTTTGTTTGGCAATGGTGAGCGCACCGGAAATTGTGACATCATCACGATGGCGATGAACATGTTCAGTCAGGGGGTCGATCCGCAGCTCGATTTCCGTGAGATGCCGCGCATCCGTGCAACGGTGGAAGAGATCAACAAACTGCCGGTGCATGAGCGTCATCCGTACGCCGGAGACCTCGTATTTACCGCCTTTTCGGGGTCGCATCAGGACGCGATCAAAAAAGGCATGTCGCACGTGGATCGTGATCACTGGGAGGTGCCTTACCTGCCAATCGATCCCGAAGACGTTGGTTCGTCGTACAAAGAGACTGTCCGCGTCAACAGTCAGTCAGGAAAAGGTGGTGTCGGCTTCATTCTCGAGGAACATCATGGCATTGCTCTGCCACGGGAGATGCTGGTCGAGTTTTCTTCGATCATACAAAAGCTGACCGAGACTCTGGGTCGCGAAATTAAAACGGAAGAAATACTCAACGCGCTGCTCGAAGAATTCATCGTCGCCAGTGGGCCTTACCGCCTGGTTGATTTCGATCTTCTCACCGGACGTGAGGCAGACCAGCGCATCGTTGCGCGAGTGGAGGTCAACGAACAGCAGGTGACGATCGATGGCGAAGGCTCAGGGCCGATCGAGGCGTTCGTGAATGGGCTGGTCGAGACGCTGAACGAACCGCTCAATATCATCGATTACCATGAACATGCACTGACGACGGGTAAAGATGCCAATGCGATCTGTCTGCTTGCGATCGATGATCCTGTGACCGGACGCTGCTATGGAATTGGGCTGAGTCGCAACACGATCACCGCGTCGTTGAGTGCGATCATTTCAGCGATGAACCGGCGCTGGAGTAAATAGCTCAGGCTTCCTCAACCTGAGGCAATCGCGTGATTTTGAGACTTTTAATCACGTTTTCCTTGATCTGCAAAGTCTCGATCAGGTAGTCGTCGATACGCAGACACAGGTTGCTTTCGGGTATCGCCTCGAGATGTTCCAGCACTAAGCCGTTGAGTGTCTTTGGCCCGCCAGTCGGGAAATCCCAGCCGAGCACGCGGTTGATGTCTCGCAATAGTGCCATGCCGTCAATCAGGAATGAGCCATCATTCTGCGGATGAATTTCCGGTATGTGGGCTGCATAGTCGGTCGTGAATTCGCCAACGATCTCCTCGAGGATGTCTTCGAGGGTGACGATTCCCTGCACGTCTCCGTATTCATCAACCACCAGCGCGATTCTTTTCTTTTCCTTTTTGAAGTTCACCAGTTGTGTATGCAGCGGTGTCTGCTCGGGCACGTAGTAGGGTTCATCCGTGAGCTGCATGAGATCCGCGCGAGTCATCTGATCAGGGTGACTCTGCCGCGGTAAATGGCGTGCCAGCCGTCGCAGGTGGAGCATGCCGAGAATGTTGTTGATGTTGTCTTTGTAGACAGGCAGACGCGTGTGTTGACTGTTTGCCAGAACGCTGAGGATGTTTGGCATCTCATCGTCAATGTCTATTCCGACTATTTCTCCCCGCGGCACCATGATGTCGTCTACCGAGACTTTCTCGAGATTAAGAATGCTGAGCAGCATGTTCTGGCCGCCTCCGGGAATACCGACGCCTGCATCCACCACGGTTCGCAACTCATCGACACTCAACCCATCGCCTTCGATCTCTGTGGGTTTCGGGAGAAACGGTTTGACCAGGTTGTTGGCGATGAAGTTGATGAACAGGACAACCCAATAGAAAAGCTTCAGCAGCGGTTCGAGTATATAAGCGGCAGGGAACGCAATTCTCTCTGGTGCCTGAGCCGCAATCGTTTTGGGGGCCACCTCGGCGAATATCAGGAAGAATATCGTCAGCACCACGGGCGCAAGAACAACGCCGGTATCGCCAAAGAGCTGAATCCCAATCACCGTAGCTACACTCGCGGCTGTAAAGTTCACGAGGTTGTTGCCAAGCAGGATGATGCCGAGAAGTCTGTCGGGCCGTCGCAGCAGGCGATTCGCTTTGCGCGCTCCCCTGCGTTTTTCTTTGACCAGGTGGCGCAATCGATAACGATCCAGGCCGATCATCGCAGTCTCTGCGCTCGAGAAAAAAGCCGACAACACTGTCAGCACCAGAATGATGCCCACGAGGACATAGGGAGAGAGGTCTGTCATGGCTGATCGAGCAGTATCTCCAGGACGAACTTGCTGCCGAAGTAGGCCAACACAAGCAGCGCGAACGCAATCAGCGACCAGCGAACCGCAGTCGTCCCGCGCCAGCCCAGAACATGATGGCCGCCGAGCAGAATCGCATACACGAGCCAGGATGCCAGGGACAAAGCGGTGTGGTGGACGACATGTTGCGCGAACATATCCTCGAGAAACACGAATCCGGTTGCGATCGCAAGGGTGAGTGCCGCCAGGCCAACCCACAACAGCGGAAAAAGGAGTGACTCCATGGTTTCCAGGGGTGGCAGCAGGCGCAACAGGACGATAGTGCGTTTACTGCGCAGTTCGCGTTCGAGCACCCCGAGCAATATCGCCTGGCAAGTGGCCATGAACAATATTGCGTAAGCTGCAACTGACAGGAAGATGTGCCACACGAGTGCCGGTGTTGCGTTGGTAATTGGTGTGAATGATGAGTCGAGAAACCGGGCAGCTAGAACGCTCACCGCAGCGAGTGGCAACACGAGTACCAGCAGATTGTGAACGGGCAGCCTGATGCTGGCGACTAAAATCAGGCCCGCAAGCACCAGCGTAACGAGACTGGCGGCAGCGTAAATACCAAGGTGTAATCCTTGTGGTGTGTTGATTACCTGATACGTCGACAAGCCGTGGAAAAATAGTGCAGCGAGTGTCAGGAGCGACACCCTGCGGATGCTGACTGGCACACCTTGGATGAAGCTTCGAATCAGCATACCGGTGCCCGCGATATACGCAGCTGCCGCGATTAACCCCACTGCTGCGGCGAAACCCATAACCGAAGATGTCATCTTCGGAGTGTGGCATAACCCTCGAATGCCGTGAAGGGCTATAATCGTGCGGCGTCTGACGAATCCACAAGACGAATATGACAGATGAACAATTGTTAGAGGAAGATCATGTTTGAAAGTTTGTCCGAACGCCTGGCCGTCACCCTGCGAGGCTTGTCCGGTAAGGCACGGTTGTCGGAAGAAAACGTCAGCGCTGCCCTGCGGGATGTGCGCATGGCGCTGCTTGAAGCCGATGTGGCGCTCTCCGTTGTCAAAGAATTTACTGATCATGTGAAAGTTGGAGCCCTGGGTCAGGTCGTATCGTCCGCGCTCAATCCCGGTGAAGCGTTTGTCAAAATTGTCCATGCCGAGTTGGTGCGCCTCATGGGTGAGGCGAACGACGCACTGGACCTGAACACAGAGCCGCCGGCCATAGTTCTGATGGCTGGTCTGCAGGGCGCTGGCAAAACGACGACGGTTGCCAAGCTTGCTCGCCTGCTAAAAGAGAGAGAGCGAAAGAAAGTGGCGGTTGTGAGTGCGGATGTGTATCGACCTGCTGCCATCGACCAGCTACGCACGCTGGCAGCTGAGGTCGGTGCGTATTTCGTGGAGTCGACACCGGAGGAGCTGCCGAGTGTGATCGTTGAACGGGCGGTCGCCGAGGCTAAGACTCAGTTCGCAGATGTTTTACTGGTGGACACCGCCGGGCGTCTTGCGATCGATGAAGCGATGATGACAGAGATCCGTTCGCTGCAGACAATCCTGCAGCCGATCGAGACTCTCTTTGTAGTTGACGCCATGACGGGTCAGGATGCGGCAAATACTGCCAAAGCCTTCAACGATGCACTGACCCTGACGGGAGTGGTGCTGGCAAAGGCGGATGGTGATGCCAGGGGCGGTGCTGCGCTGTCCGTGCGCAGCATTACCGGCAAGCCGATCAAATTTATCGGTATGGGTGAGGGCACCGATGCACTCGAACCGTTCCACCCTGACCGGTTGGCATCACGAATTCTCGGCATGGGGGATGTGCTCACACTCATTGAGGAAGCCGAGCGCAAAGTAGACAAGCAAAAGGCCCAACGCCTCGCGAACAAACTGCAGCGTGGCAAGAAATTTGATCTTGCGGACTTTCGTGACCAGCTCTCACAGATGGCGGACATGGGCGGGGTTGGTAATCTTCTCGACAAGATGCCGGGAATGGGGCAATTACCGGCGGCTGCGAAAAATCAGGTCAACGAAGGCATGTTCCAGCAGATGGGTACGATCATCGACTCCATGACCCCGCACGAACGGCGATTTCCGGATGTGATCAACGGCTCGCGAAAGAGACGTATTGCGACAGGCAGTGGCACGCATCTGCCTGACGTAAACCGACTGCTGAAGCAGCACAAGCAAATGCAGAAAATGATGAAAAAGATGGGTAATAAAGGTGGCATGCAGAAGATGATGCGAGGCATGCAGGGCATGCGTCAGCCGCCTGGATTTCCGCGCTGAAACCGGTGAAATCTTTGTTTGCAAGCACGAATTGTTCCATTACAATACCGCGCCTTTCGTCATAGGGTAGAT
>JAPUFN010000161.1 GCA_027293665.1 Gammaproteobacteria bacterium
GGCTTCATATTTGTCGGCCTGTTACCGGCAGTGGGTGGCGGCACGGTCCGAGATCTGCTCCTGGGTCTGCAACCATTCTGGATTCACGACCAGCTCAACGTCACACTCGCATTTATTGCGGCCGTCACGGTGTTCGCGTTCGGCAACCACATCAAGCCCGGCCGCCTCCTTGCATGGTTTGATTGTGTGGGCATCTCCGTTTTCAGTGTCCTGGGTGCGCAGACGGCGCTTGCAATGACAGACAGCATTCTGATTGCAATAATGCTTGGAGTCACCACTGCCGTCGTCGGTGGAATAATGCGAGACGTGGTCTGCAACGAAGTACCACTGGTGCTTCGCAAGGAAATTTACGCAACCGCCGCGTTCGCGGGAGCTGGAAGCTATTGTCTGTTGGCCACATTGGAAATCGACCCAGCCATCAGCGTGCCGTTGAGCATCACCATCTGCTTTGCGGTCCGCGGCATCGCGATGGTGACTGAAGCATCGTTGCCGAGCAGGACGATCAATAACTAGCAGCTTGCGACGTCCTGTCGCGAGACTATCCGAGCCAGCCATGCTCGAGCCAGTGCACGGCTGCAGGTTCCAACACCCGTTCCTTTGCCGTGTCATACAACGCAATGTCATCCGCACTGAGCACATCCTTCCAACGGCCATTCGTGCCTTTGAAAAAGAACGCCTGCGAACCGCCTTTAAACGCCATCGCCAGCGGGTCACCATCTCGCGTTGCATTGGCCCGCATTTCGTCAATGTGGGCCGCCGCCGCAATCTCCTGCGCCGCGTCAGGCGTTACCTCAATATCCAGAAAATCGCCAAGACGCGTTATCTGACCGGGCAGGTCGGCTTGCAGATCGTTGTAGTGCAGGAGCAACACGTTTGGCAGATCTCTATGTGGCCAGAAGGTTGCTGTGTGATAGAGATTGCTCCAATAGGGATAGCCTTCACTTTCCCATTCGAACCAGCCGCGGCTGATCCACTCCCGCCAGCGATCTCTAACCTCACCTCCCCAGACCGGAAAATCATCGCCCACGTTTCCGGTATTCATGACCTGATAGATCATGTCCGTGTAGTTGCTCCAGTGATTGACCAGCGACATGAAGACATCCCGGGCATCGCGTGCGACGACCACGTACTTCACGCGTTCATCGAACGGCAGTCCGTCGGCGGGCAGGTGACTCTTCAGGAACCTGCGATGTGTCTGCTGTTCTACCAGCGCGATGAGATCCGGCAGTGATGTCGTCAGACGCTCATCGATCCATGGTGTACACGACGGGAATGGTGGTGGATTGTTTTCCTTGCGAAACACCAGGTTGTAGACAAGCCATTGCGTCCACGTAGTTCCGGATTTGTAGGATGTCGTGATGACAATGTCGTTTTCCCTGTAGGCAATCGAGTCCCACCGGGTCGAATCGAGATGATGATTCTGATACTGCCGAGTGCGCTCCCAGCCAGCCATTCGTTTTCCTCAGGGCCGGTCGTGTTAAGACTTGTTGGATTTTCCTAAGACGATATGTTTGCGCCCTTTAGCGTAATCCTGCGTGCTCACGCCAGTCGCGATCTGCTGAATCTTCTTGCCGGATTTGAGAAATTTCTGGACATCTTCATCGAGCTGCCGACGTAGATCCGCCGGGGTGGGATTACCCTGTTTCTGTTTACCCAAATTGATTACTCACAATACTTACATAGTCCAATTCGACCGAAGGGAGAGGGATTGTACAGGTTTCCGGGACGAAGGTTTAATTACCCGATACGGCCGCAGCAACGACGGCCGGATGGCCGTATCCGTGCTATCGTCATCGATTGCCGGGAGCAGGACTGGCGGATGAACCACAACCAACACGATCACTACATCGCCACCACGGAGGATCTCCTGGAACTCTATGGCGAGCCGGTGCCACGATCTCTGCTCAAAGAGCTCGACCACATTTCTGCGCACTATCGAAAGTTCGTTGAAAGAGCCCCATTTGTAATCGTAGCCACAGTGGGACCCGAAGGTCTCGACTGTTCACCCCGCGGTGATCCGCCCGGATTCGCCCGCGTGGTCGACGAAAATACCATCCTCCTCCCGGATCGGCGTGGTAACAATCGACTGGACACATTGCAGAACATCGTTCGCGATCCACGAATTTCGCTCCTGTTCTTGATTCCGGGAGTCGGTGAAACCATGCGGATCAATGGTCGGGCGAGAATCACCACCGATCCCGCGCTGTGTGAGAGTTTCAGCCACAACGGCAAACTGCCTCGCAGCATCATCGAAATTACCGTTGAGCGGATGTATTTCCAGTGCCAGAAAGCGCTGGTACGCTCCGGCCTCTGGGATGTTGAATCATGGATTGACCGCGGCGAACTGCCGACTGCGGGACAGATGGCACAAGCGTTTGCAGGAAACGATTTTGACGGTGCCGCGTACGATCGGGACTATCCCGAACGCATGAAAAAAACGCTCTACTGAGATGCTCCGCCATGCACCTGACGAAACTGACAACGCCAGAAGATTCCGCAACCGTCAACCTGGCGGTCGACACACACAGCGGATTCGCGCTTCTGACTCTCTCGGGGCCGATCACAACCGCAACCATGGGCCTGGCTTTCCGCTCGCTCCTGCGCCATCGCGATTATTCGCGGCGGATGCCGGCCGTGTGGGATTTCACTAACGCCTCGTCCAGCATGGACCCTGTGGCATTGCACCAGATCGCAACCTTCTTAAGTGCCCGCGAAGACCGCCACCATACTAAGATCGCAATTGTGGTGGTAGGCAACCTGCAACGCAGTCTCAGCAGAATATACGACGCAATTGCCGCATCAGACGTCCCGCAGACGCGCCAGTTGTTCACCAACGTCTACGCTGCAATCGGCTGGGTCTTACCGATCGCAGCCTGAGTCAGCGATTCGCATCGATTATTTCAGCCCGCCTCTTGAGCGGGTCGGCCAGGATGTCGTGCCGATAGGTGGCAACCTCCTTCCCTGTATAAGGTTTGAAATCATCTGCCAACGTGGCAGAACTGAACCGTGCGAGCAGATAGTTCAGAACGACTGCCAGATCTGCATCCGTCATGGGCGCCTGTGCGGCACCCGGCACGCGCACCAGATAGTCACGCCCACCCTTCATCGATTCGATACGTCCAGGCACATCGTGCAGCGTTGGAACTTCCGGCGGCGCACCCGTGCCATCGGGTAGGTGACAGCCGCCGCAGTAGAGGAGGTATTTGATTTCTGCCTTGTCTGCTGTTACGGCCGATGGTGCAATCGCCGTGAGGAGCAGGCAGCAACAGCAGCAGGCTGCGACGCGCGTGCGCAACTCAGCCCACTTGAGAGCTCTCGCCGTAAATCAACGCCACCGTGCAATGGTAACTGTGACTCTGAGTACCGAAGCACCACAGGATGTTGTTGGATTTACTCGGAGCGTAGATCGGGGTATCGCCTTCGGACCTATGACAATTGCAGCGGCCACAGGACGTTTTGCCGCAACAATCGTTGTATGAGATCAGGTACTGCTTACCATCGGCGGGGTTGCGACAGGTGCCGACCCATGCCACGGGAGAGGCTTCCGTGCCAGGCGGACATTTGGTGTGAGAACCACCACAGCAACTGCAGAGATTGCCGCCAAACGCGCAGTAGCGCCAATAGTCGCAACTCTGTGGATCACCGAGTTCGGGTATGTCGTTGGCGGCCGCTGCTTCGCGCACCACCGGCAGCAGCGGGAACGCACCGACGCCCACCAGCACACCACCTAACCGGCTGAGGAAGCCACGCCGCGATACCCGCTTGGCAAGAGATCTCGTCGTGCGCGCGACCCGCGCGTCCATGAGCTTGATCAGCTTGTTCATCTAAAACCTCTGCAGCAGGTAAGGCGAGCCGGCTTCTTTAATCGTTCGCAGGAGCCTGCCGGTGACGGCGTTGCGCACCTCGAGGGACTCAGCTTCCGGTGCCACCACGTACAGCAGCGGTGCCTCATCGGCGCTCACGGCGATCGTCGCAGTCGGCTCGGTAAGTTCGAGTTGATAGCCACGGCGCTGATTCGAATAATCGTACGCCCAGATCGACGTGCCCGGATCCTCGTGGCCATACTCATCCCCCTGATGCATCAACGTGAGCAGAACGTCCTGCGCAGAATTGTACGCAAACACTTCATGGCCACCGATGCGCCAGCTCTCCTCTTCATCTTCTTCCGTGAGCAATGACCAGGGTTCAGAAATCGTTATTTCGTCATCGATCGAGACCTCGTATACCAGGCCGGCAAACGAAATCAGAATCCAGCCATCGTCCTTGGGAACTGCATAATCGAATACTGGATCGGTTTCCGGATCGAAGAAAACCTCGCTGCGAAGCCGAGCCGTTTCCCTGCCGTCCCTGCCGAGAGTAATCAGCTGCAACGTGCCGTCGCCGCAGATCTGCATGAAGCGCCGCCCTGGCGCGGGATACACCAGCGCACAACCCGCTGTGGAAATTTCGCCGACAAACAACTGTTTTTCCACATCTACGATGCTGACTGACATTGCGGGTGTCATATTGTAGAGACCGATGAAATCATCACCAACAGGATTGATGACTGCGCGATGGAACACGGCTGCGAGTTTGGTCGGCACGACCACTTCAGCGACAGGTGCAAGCGTCTCCAGATCGGTGAACACAAGGACATCGGTTCGCTCGCCATAGGTACCGCGCGAGTAGTAGGAACCCGGTGCATAAATCAATCCGCGCTCACGGTCTATTGCCACACCGGAGGTGTAGTCGGAAATATTGACCTTGCCCTGCATCTCACCGGTATCGCCGTCCCAGATCGAGGCGCTGTCGCTGATTGTTATGAGCCAATGCGGCTGGGGTACCGCCATGGTCATCGAGCCCATCTCCTCAGGTTCGATCTCCGCCATCGCTTGGCCAGCAAGCACTATGAACAGCGCGCAGAAAATATTGGCAACGGAGCATTCGGCTGTCATTCGAAAATCCCCCCCGGGTACTCGTAAGACGCACTGAGACTACCAGCAAACCACGCGGCAATGAAACCACGAGAGCCGCTCGCCCCCTCTACCTGATCCGTTTCAATCTGACGATCCGCGGTTCAATCGGGCTCTAATTCGGAATCCAGCGACTGACAGACGAACTCCCGAGCTACCCCGAGGCCATCGGCAATGTTATTCAACACATCGGTTTCCACCTGCGAGATCCGACCTTCGGCGCGAGCAACCAGACAGAGGTCGCGCAATACCTGCATCGCCTGCGGCGTACTGGCCATCTCCCGCACCTGGACAATCCGATCGTCCAGATCGCTCTGCAGGGCATCGAGGTTCAGTGAATCGCTGAATGCGCCTTTGCCGAAAAATTTCTCGAAAATTGCCACTTCCTCTTCGCTGATATTGCCATCGGCGTTGGCAACGACGAGTGCACCGGCAAACAACAAACGCCGCATGTTCTCGGCAGTATCGGTACGCCCATCGAGATAACTCGGCTCCATGAGACTCATCACCCCCTGCACGGCGACTTCCAGATCAGCCTTCGACTGCGTTCCCCCGGCCAGTTCCGAATCGTAGAAGAGCGAGAGCGCCTTGACGCGCAGAGGGCTGAAAGGGTGCGTTGAAAACCAGTCTTCCTTGGGTGCGCCCTGTCCCGGCACTGCATCTTCGATCTGCATGGCGTCCACCTGAGCAAGGAAATCATCCAGGTGGAACTGCACGGTGCTGCCACTCAGGCCGGAAGCAAGCTTGAACAGAGCCCGGGACACCGCAAGCAGATCCTGAGCGCAGTGCGCGCCCGCCCGGTCCGCCGAGATTTCCGCATAGCGCGACCAGGTAAACAGATCCAGTGCAAGACGCGGATCGGGCCTTGTGCCACCACGCAAAATATAGCCGATGGGAATTTCATGATGATTGTAGACATGGTGGCCGAGCTCGTGGCCCATCACGAATTTGAGTTCCGCGTCGGTGAACGCCTCGAGCAGGCTCGAGGAGAACATGACGAACAATCGATTGGCTTCGGGTTTGAAGCACATCGCGTTGTAGACGGGACTCGAGTACACGTAGAGTTCGAGTTCGATGCCGAGTTCAAGGCGCTCGCTGCATTCATCGGCAATCCTGCGCAGATCCGGCGCCATCGCTTCGCTGAGCCGGACCGATGTAGTGAGCAGACGCCTGCGTAAGCCGGTGCGCCCGCCATCTTTCTTGGCTTCTTGCTCGATCTGCTCATTTACCCGTTTCACAGTCAGGTCTTCGAGGAGCCTTTCGAACATGCCCAGATCTGACTGGCAACGTACGGTTTCTGCGGATACGCGCATGCTTCACCCGATCACGACTGACGGACGACCGAGTCTACTACTCGCATGGCGGCAGCCGCCACCGGCCAACCCGGCACAGTCAGCCTGTGAACGACTCCTGACCATAGCGGAAAACCTGATCGAGGGGGACGGCGAAGACTTCCGCAATGCGAAACGCGATTGCCAGCGAAGGCGAGTACTTCGCACCCTCTATCGCCACTACCGTCTGCCGCGTCACGCCAATCCTGTCGGCCAGTTCCTGCTGCGTCATTTCATCTGCGTCGAATCGCAACTTTCTGATGCGGTTGTGGATCGTGTTCATGCCGAGTTTCAACACGCCGCTAGAACCCGCGTCGATAGAAAAAGATTCGGCCGCTGACATGTACCAACTCGCTCAGGACCAGAACGAACAACAACAGATTTGCAGTATCGAACGCTGATATCTGCCGGGTCGCATCGGCTTCCTGCAGGGCACCACCAATCAGCATCCGACCGAGCACGACGATCACCCCACCGGCAAGGATGAAGTGACTGATCTTACCGGCCCGCGCTTCAATCAGCCGGTCCCTCTCATCGAGCTTCTCTGGCGCATGAAAACTGCCAATAACTGCATGGCAGACGATTTCTACGACAATCAGCAGAACGATAATGCCGATCATCGTCCACAGCATGGCGCTGAGCGATGGCTCCTGCGCACCGCTTACTACTGCAAAGAAGTAGTAGCCATACAGCCCACCGATCGACAGCAACGACACCCAGAGACTTTTTTCCTGAAAGGTCAGATCCATCACCAAATCCAATGTATATAAAAGCCGACACAATGTATGTTTTTATATACATAATGTCAAATATATTATACATGAACTCAGTTTGAGAGTCAGTTCATCGGCCCGGCGCAGTCGCAATCAATCGGGCAAGACAGGCTGTCCTGCCGTCAGGATCCGTCAGCAACCCTTCCTCGCTCGCTAGAATCTGCAGGCCCTGTGCAGCCTGCACCAGCGCCCCGGGTGCAGCGCGGAATCTGGCCCCGCGCGGGCCGGCAACCGAGGCTTGAGTCTGCAGGTGCGTCTCGCACAGCAGGATGCCACCGGCGTTCAGGCGCTGACCGAGCTCAGACACCAGCGGCAGGTTGAGATAGCGGATGACCACGATGAGATCGTAGGTTGCGCCCGGCAGCCAGCCAGATGCCGCAGATTCGAGATCCGCTTCGAGCCAGTTGACGGTCAGGCCCGCCCCCGCCGCCAGTTCACGCCCACGGGCGAGCGCGACGGCTGATATATCCACCGCGTCCACCGCGTAGCCCAGCCCAGCCAGATAACGGGCATTGCGGCCCGCACCACAGGCAACATCGAGGGCGCGAGGCACGCACAGCGCATTCTCAACCGCCGGTAGCGTACCGTCTGAGCAAGCCCTGGCGAGGATCTCGCTGGGGTGATCGCGGTCGCGATAAGCCCCTTGGGTATAGCGCTGGTCCCAGCGTTGTCGGTCTTCGTCACTCATCGGGTCGTTTGCATCGGGGTCTGTTCAGCATTCGTTTAACTTCGGGCGCCTAACATGTGATTCGCATCTCAACGGCTGGGTGGAGTGGACACATGAATGACGCGCGACCGATAACCGACGATACCACTGCGCGCGGCCTGAGCGCCGGAACTTTCAACCTGCTCTGCGTGACACTCCTGGGCACAGTTGCCGTTGCGAGCACGCCGGCACTGGCGGCACATAAATCCTCTGCCACAGGTTCCTATTTTGTGCAGGCGCCGGTACTCCACGTCGAGCCAATCGTGACCAAACGCTACGTCGACCAACCTGTGCGGCACTGCACCACCGAGTATCCCGTTGCACGAGTCGACGACCAGCCGCGCCAGCGTCACACACACCGGCGCATCTTACCCGGACTGCTGGGCGGTCTGATCGGCGGCTGGGTGGGTCATCAATTCGGCGGTGGCAGCGGTAGGAAGGTGCTCACGGTGATCGGCGCGCTGACCGGCTCTTCCATCGCAAAGAACGCCGCAAGGCAGCACGACGCCGATACACATGAGTACGAGCGCCGTAATCGACACTACAGACGAGCAGCACCAGTGCAGCGCTGCCGAACGACGTATGAATCCCGTCCCGAGGAGTCGATCGATGGGTATCTCGTGACCTACGAGTACGCGGGGCAGACGTTCGAAAAAAGCGTGCCACGCCATCCGGGTGACGAGATCAGCATTCGCGTGCGCGTGACGCCACTGGGCCCGTAATCGGGGATATTCAGTATTCATTCATCCGCCGGGGGGTAGCGTCGGACAAACAGATTTACCTACGCCTTCAACAATGCCTTTAACAGCGCTTAAAAAGTCGGCAAAAATCCAGGAGGGTTTAACGATGCAATCCCAACTTTCGAATCCGTGCCGCCGTGTCAGGCGACTCTGCAGCGTCCCATTCGTATTTCTACTCGCGCTCAGTGCGACTTCGGCGTTCGGCGCCGGGTCGGGTCCGGTTGTGCGGCTTTTTCCAACGACCGTTCTGGAAGACATTCGTGAAACAGCTCAGGTCGCAGAAGAGATGGAGAACAATCTTCAGGAAGTGATCCACCGGCTGGACCTGCAGGAGCGGCTCTACACGGAAAGCCTCTGTCAGGGTGCTGACGGTGATCAGGGCTGCGAACGAATCGGCAAACAACTCGGAGCGACGTATCTCGAGATGCTGGAGATCATGAGCGATCGCCTGCCTGATATGGAACGGGCTGTAACAAGCACGCGAAACAGTCTCGAAAAGCGTCTGCGGCAGGAACTCGGTCAGAGAACAACGCCCACTTCACTGCAGAATTCTCTTCTCGGCGAGACCAACCTGTCGCCCAGGACCGAACGACCCGCGTTGCGCGGCCGCTCCGGTGTTCGTCTGTCCGATCGCTTCAAACAGTATTACGAACTCGTCGCAACGCATCGCGAAGGACCCGGACAGTCTCTGGCGGTTGTTGCCTCCGATATCTATCTCGATATGGAAGAAGCGGTGCAGCTGATTGCTGCCACGCAGGAAGAGATCGGCCGGGCATCACTGATGGAGCAGCTGAATCAGTCATTCGGCTTGATCACGCCGGAGATGTCGGCGGTGGTCAGCGGAGTGAAAGAAATCCTCTTCGGTGAATCCGTCACCGACTCACCCATTGCCTCACCCCCCTATGCCATCGGCGAAACCGAATTTGTCAGCCCGTTGGCGATGTAGGAAAAGCAGGAGTATTTAACATGAAACGAACAATCCCTTGTCTCAGTCTCATTGCGAGTGCGCTGCTCATCGCCGCCTGCTCGAATCAACCAGACTACTGTGCAGTGAACCTCTCCGGCAATCTGGAATCCGCGATGTCTACAGCAGAAACCCGGATGGCGGGTGGCTGTGAATATCACTTCGACAGCTACTTCCAATCACTGCTGAAGACCGCCGAAGCAAACCCGGCCAGGGAAAACCGCATGCGCTTCAGCGATCATCTGATGCGGGTCAACGAGATGGGCGTGATCAGTCGGCGCCAGGCCGAAGCGCTCTACAACCGCTATTTCAACATCAAGTTTGTTTCGCTGCAGGGCGATTACAACACCTGCTCTCAGACATGCCCGATCCGACGCCAGGTGCTGTCGGACATGCAGGCTGAGTTGCACGACAAGGAACTTGGGCTCATGCGCGTCAGCGCAGACTCCGCAAGTTTTTATCGCGCCGATAACCTCCTCAAGGAGGCCGATCTGGTGCTCGAGGCAACCTGCCGCGCCTGCGCGGCTGGAAAACGCAATTGAGCTCACGCACCTGGGGTTTCGGCTGGGGAACGGGCGCTGGAATAGTGCTCGCCCTCATCGCCTTGCTGCTCGCTGACCCGCCGAATCTGGCAGGTGGCAGCGGTTCGGCGAGAGCCACCCTGGGTAGCTGGATCGATCTCAACCTCGGCAGTTCCGTGTGGTTGTTCGCGATCGTCCTCACCGTCTATCTCATGAACCTTTCGCGCCTGTATCAAATACTGGATCGGCAACCGATGCTGAAGGAAGTGGTTGAGCTCGATCAGCTACTCGATGTATGGATCCACCTGTTCGTCGGGATTGGCGTGATCTGGACGGCTGTTGGAATGCGCAGCGCTCTGCAGACTGCGCTGGGTGATCCGGGCGAGGCTTTAGTAGATACCGCAGGTTCCGTGCTGCAGAAGCTGGTCGATGGTGGCATTTTACTTGCTTTAACCACCACGATCGTGGGTGCCATGGGCGGCTATCTCATGCGTCTGGGCAAGACGATGATGGTCGGCGCCCAGTTGCACATCTTCTACGACGGGCTGTACAAAGCCGACCTGAAGGACCTCGTCGCCTCGACGCGACGCATCGAACAACAGCTTGCCGGCCTGGATATCGGCCATGAGGCCTAGCCCGGTCAGCCCCGCATTCGACAGCGAAAGCCTGCAGGCGGACGTGATGCGCTTTATGGCAATCATTGCGTTCTGCCTGATTGCGATACTCGCCCTGGTGCGCAATGTCGAAGCACCTCAGGTACCGCAACCCCAGACTACCAAACCGTTACCTGCGCCCGTAGCGTTACCGCGTTGGCAGGAACCCATCGAAAAGCCGGAGCCGAAAATAACGCATCGTGAAGTGTCGCGCGTTGTGCCAGCGCCGCTGCCTGACCCGCCAGCTGTCGTAACTCAATCACTGCAAATCCCCGCCACCGAACCGGTCGCCGTCTCCGAACCGAGCGCCGTCCCCGACCCGGTCGCCATCTCCGCACCCGTCGAGTCGGTGCCCGAAGAACAACCTGAAGCACCGGCGGTCCCTCCATTGAACTCGCAGAACGTCGCAGATGAGGGTTTGACCCTCAGGTTCGCTTCCGACGGCGACTTTCTCAGATTGATCGCAAAAGGCGCGATTCTGGTGTACGCCTACAACGAGTCCGGTGTTTTCGCGTTGCAACCGGATTACCAGTTTCTGCCATCGGCAGCGCCAGGTCAGGTGTACCAACTGATGGAACAGACCGTGCCGACGCTCATACTCGATGCCCTCGAACGTACACAATCAGACGCTGCGCCATTCACGTGGGCAATCGCAATCCCGCCCGCAATTCGCAATCAGATCGAAAACCACATGGCATCGGCTCGCAGCGGTCAACTGGTCATCAATCGCTCTGGAGAGGTTCACCATGTGGCTCGGCATCGCTCGTAAGCTGATCTGGTTCTGCTTGTGGCTCAGCGCCGCTGCGCATGCAGACACCCGTCTGTTGAACGATGCTCTGGGTCGCTGGCTGAATACGAGTGTTGCCCCGGAGTTGACGGAACTGCTGAGCCAGCATCCGAAATTCAAAGGTGAAACCGTTCGCGTCGTAGCAATGCAGGATGGCAAACCGCTGACAAAAGCCAGCAGGCTGCATCAGGCAGTTGAAGAACACCTCACGCAATTATTATTGCGCAACCCCGGTGTACGGCTTGCCTGGAACCAGCCCAGCGAATCCTGCGGTGCACCCGTGGTGATTCCTTATTTGCTCGGCGTTGAGATTGAGCGTGATGGCAGTCGCAGCCATCGACTGAATATTTCGATGGTGGACGTCGAAGAGTCGATCTGGGTGAGTGGCGCCAACTTCACCTGGCAGGGCCGTCTGACCGCCGCTGAGAAAACGGCGCTGAGGAAGGAATTCGCCCTGCCGCCGAAGGGGACAGTCGACAGTCCGCTTCCCGTAAGCGCAGGCGATCAGATTGCCGACATCATGGGCAGGCATCTGCATTGCGCGCTCCCCGATGGTCTCGATGGTCCGCTGTATCTCGAAGTGGCACAAACCCGGCCACTGAATCGAATTCTGGGACAGCTGCGCAAGGACCTCACCCTCACACCAATCGGCGCGGTGACTCCCGACAGAACCGAAGCCCGCTGGCTGCTCTCGCTGCAGGCGAATCCTCTTGGCGGGCAAACGCACGAACTGTCTCTAACGCTGAGCGATGCGACACAGGAGAATACACAGCGCATTGCTTCGGTGTTCGTCATCGGCCTGGCTGGCCGTGCGGGCGAAGCGCAACCGCGGCCGCCGCAGACGGGCGACCTGCTCAGCAGCTTGTCGTACAACGGTTCGACCGCGACCGGCCGGGTGTGCAGCCGGCGCCAGTTGCGGGCTAACAAATGCGTGGAGATCTCATTCGAACTTCTATCGCCCGCATACCTGTTTGTGCTGTCGAGCACAGGCCGCTCACTGAATTCGACAACATGCACGCGAAGTCCGCGCATGGCCAAAGCCGGAGAACGCACCTTCCGCCTGCGAATCACACCCAGCGCAAGTCCGCAGACGGCGGACGCTGGTTTCTACGCGATCGCGGTAAACGACCGGGGTGTTGCGCGCGAGCTGGCACGCCATATCGCTCGCGGGCCCTGCGAATCCGACCAATCCTGGGACCGCAGCAGCTGGCTCGGCCGACTCGATCGGCTGCTGGCGCAGCATCAGGACACCTATCAGTGGCGCGCAATGCACCTCAACCACACGCCACAAGGCATCACCGATTTATAGGAGCCAGTCATGCGATTCATACTCGGGATCTTAATCGGTGCAGCACTTACGCTGTTCGCCGCAACGGCGGTCGATGCGCCGACCAATCCGCTGTTCGACAAAGTGGTCAATCTGTGGGATGCGATAATCGAGACGACCAGTGAGGCGCTGTTCGAAAATACAGCGTTCAACCCTCCACCCGACACTTCACCCAACATTTCACCCAACACCGCGCGCGAGAACACGGCGGCCGAGACTCCTGAGTCACCCTTCGCGATCGCCGCGGACGCTGAGTCGCCCTTCGCCTTCGCTGCGGGCGCTGAGTCGCCCTTCGCCTTCGCTGCGGGCGCTATCGAAGTTCTCGTAGAGAAACTTCCCCGCAGCGTAGCTGCCGTCGAGGATGTCGCGCTGCCGAAGAGGCTGACGTCACAGGAGAATGCCGAGGAAGAATCAAACGTGAACGTAGTCAGCGAATCACCGGAGCAAATACCCGAGCCAGTCCCGCACGAATCAGCACCTGTCTGGGTTTCATTCCACAGCCAGATGTCCGCCGAAGGGTTCGCCCGTCAGCTGTCCGATCAGTTTCACCACCCGTTTGCCGTAGCGCGTCAGGGCCCGGGCGACTACCAGGTCATGTTCGACTACGGCTCAATCGATGAACGTGATGCCCTGCTCGACGAGATCGCTGCTGTGACCGGATATCGCGCACCGTGAGAGCTCTGATCATCTTCACTACGCTGCTGGCTTTCTCGCTGTCGGCAGCTGCGGCTGCAGCCGAGCGCTACCCCTACCAGTCATGCTTCGAGATCGCATCAGAAATGCATGGGGTGCCAGTGGATCTGTTGCTCGCAGTCGCTGCAACCGAAAGTGGTTGGGATGCAGACGCAAGATCTAACAAGAATTCTCACGGGATCATGCAGATTCAATGGCCGGGAACCGCGAAGGACCTCGGAGCAAAGCGTGTTTCCGAACTCTATAACCCGTGCTTTAACATCGAGCTCGGAGCGCGGTACCTGAAACAACTACTCCACGGATCGGGTGGCAACGTTGAACGGGCACTCGCAGCTTACAACTATGGGCCAGGTAGAATCAGCCGGTCGCCTACTCTTCCGGAAGGCGCAATAAACTACGCCCGCAAAGTGACAAACCAACAAACCAAAATCAACAATGAATCCAGCGACCGGGCAGCCGCGTTAACCACCGCCCGATCGGTCGTTTTCGATTCGAATTTTCACGCCAAACGCTTTGCGAGGACTCTCGATAGACAGATAAAAGGAGCAAGCTTTAAGTCCCAGAGTACGGCCGATGGCACCTACGAGGTCTTGATGGTAATTCACGAATCTGGCCTCGGACCAACCGACGTGGCCACTCTGGAAACGCTGGGTTGGTCAAACCTAGGGGCACCATAGGACATTTAAAAATGCACAGACGAACACGCCATCGCCACCTGCGCAGGCACTGCAGCCTCGCGCTGACAACAATATTGGTGCTCCTATCGATGGCGCCAGCCATTCATGCCCGCGAACTGCATGTCAACGCGCCGATCGTGAAAGTGGAAGCTTTGACTGGTGGCACCACGCAAGTCGAGGAATGCCCGGCAAAACCCGCTGGCGCTAACGATCTGCTGGCAGAACTACGCTGGGATCTGGGTATTTTGTGCACAACCCGCCTGGTCGAATCCGATGCCGTCACGGGCTATCGCGTC
>JAPUFN010000162.1 GCA_027293665.1 Gammaproteobacteria bacterium
GTGTTGAGCGACCCCATCACATAGCCACCGCCATGGAAATACAGCAGACCCCGGTCTTTACGGACATCGGGGGCGGCGATTTGGCAAGCGGGGATACCGTCTGCATCAATGTCCCCACGCGAAATATCCTCCGGCAGCGCATTGACCGTTTCTTCCATGGTCTGGCGCATCGCGGCCAGGTCAAAGTCACCGCTGTTGAACAGTCCGGCTGCGCGGATCAACTCCGCCGCCGCTTGCATTTCTTCGCTGGCCATACCCAAACCCCCGTATTGTTCCGGGCAGAAGTATAACCTCTGCGTGTGTGAGCGGATTTGATCGGACGAAAATTTCGCATAAGTCGCTTGCGTTTGCCACCCGGCAGTCAGGCGCGCTGACAAATGCGTTAGCATCGCCAGAAAGGAAATTTATGAACCGACTCCGATTATCAGATTGGGCAAGCATCGGGAAATCCGACAGATGATTCATGGCTCTTGTTTATGCAAATCGACGACCTTCACTATCAGCAGCGCTCTGCGTTCCGCTCGATTCTGCCATTGCGTGAACTGCACAAAATTCGCCGGGACGTCACCCGCCGCATGGGCAATGGCTGACATCGCGACACTCGAAGTCACCACTGCGGGCAGCAGTATTTCAAAGTTCAATTCCGGCAGAGGACTCAGATGCTTCTGCTCAAATTGCGGCTCTCCCGTGTGGTTTGAGTCTCTGGACTATCCTGAAATAGTCGGTATCCCACTCGGCGCTCTCGATAGCGGCGACATTCCGCCGCCAGAAGTGCATCTCTGGACTCAATCTAATCCGACCTGGTGCGACATCAATGACGACCTCCCGCGGCACAAGACACACCCTGCCGAGTCAAAGTAGGTGTCGCTCATGGTCGATGAGTTGATCGAAGGCACCTGTCATTGCGGTGCAGTCCATTTCGCAACCAGCCAATCGCCGCAGTGGCTCACAGACTGCAACTGCTCATCAATCGATATCTCGAAATTCCGAATACGAAATTTCGACGGTGCCGATACCTGGGAGTTTCTTGATTAGCTGGAGCGCCCAAGCATAGTCAGCTCATTGTGCGGCCTACTGAACACCACTTCGATATCAGGTATCTTGGAACAAACAAGCAAAGGGGACAGGCATGGGCAGGCTTGACGACAAAGTGTGTTTGATCACCGGCGGCTCACGTGGTCAGGGTGCTGCAGAAGCCAGGCTTTTTGCCACAGAGGGCGGCACGGTCTGGATCTGCGACGTGCTCGACGAAGAAGGCACAGCACTCGCTCAGGAACTGGATATCCAGTACCGGCATCTGGATGTGACCGATGAGCAACGCTGGTCCGAACTGGTTGCAGAAATCGTCGCGGCCTCCGGGGGTATAAACGTTCTAGTGAACAACGCGGCTATCTTTCGCGCCAATCGAATGGTCGATACGTCAACCGAGGAATTTCAGCTCGTGATGGACGTCAACTGCAAAGGGGTGTTCCTGGGTATGAGATCGGTTGCACCTGCGATGATGGCCAGCGGCGGTGGTTCAATCGTCAACATCTCATCGCTTGCCGGCATGCGGGCAGCAGCCGGCGCGTTGGCTTACAGCACTTCGAAGTGGGCCGTGCGGGGGATGACCAAAGTAGCAGCCGTCGAACTGGCTCGCAAAGGCATCCGGGTAAATTCGATCCACCCGGGATTAATCGAAACGCCCATGGCGGCAGAGGTCGGTCCGGGGCAGGAGAAACTGATCAGGCGCACGCCCCTGGGACGAATTGCGCAAGCCGAAGAAGTCGCCAAGATGGCATTGTTTCTTGCCAGCGATGACAGTTCTTACTCCACTGGGAGCGAGTTTCTGATCGACGGCGGCTTGAACGCGCTCTGAGCCTTCTTCGGCTGGGCCTCATGAGGCGGGCTGAGCCTGGCGCAACAAAAAAAATGGAATCGTAAGGGGAAATCATGTCAGAACTCGCACACCTGTCCGCACTGGAACTTGCTGCCAAAATCAAAGCAAAGGAAGTCAGCTCCGTCGAACTGACCCAGCTCTACATCGACCGCATTGAGAAATACGATGAAGACATCAACGCGGTGGTCGTGCGCATATTCGAAACGGCACTGGATTGCGCCCGGGACGCTGATGCAGCACTCGCCGACGGTCAGGATCTCGGTGTGCTGCACGGTGTTCCCATGACGATCAAGGAATCCTATGTGATAGCCGGCACAGCCTCGACCTGGGGCCAGGAATCCTTCCGCGACAACGTTGCCGATGAGGACGGGTTGGCCGTCAAACGCTTCCGCGCGGCGGGTGCGCACTTTCTGGGCAAGACAAATGTCCCGGTAGATCTCGCCGATTTCCAGAGTTACAACCCGATTTACGGGACAACCGGTAATCCGTGGGACACGACCCGCACACCAGGAGGCTCATCCGGTGGTAGTGCCGCAGCACTCGCCGCAGGATTCTGTGGCCTGGAAGCCGGGTCCGACATTGGCGGCTCCATCCGCAATCCGGCTCACTTCTGCGGGGTTTATGGCCACAAACCAACATACGGCATTGTGCCAATGCAGGGTCACGAGCTGGTTGCTGGCATACCCGAGGCCGATCTGGCCGTCTGTGGCCCGTTGGCCCGCAGTGCAGATGACCTGCGTGAAGCGTTGAACATCATGGCAGGACCCGCCGAACGCGAAGCACTCGGCTGGCAACTTGCGCTGCCAGCCGCAGACTTCAAAGACTTAAAAGAACTGCGAGTAGCAATCTGGCCGACGGACGAACTGGCTCTGGTCTCAAACGAAACCGCAGAACGTGTAGCAATGGTGGGTGAGACGCTGGCAAAGCTGGGCGCCACTGTTTCCGATGCTGCACGTCCGGAAATCGATTTAACCGGCGCCCACAACAACTACCAGACGTTGCTCACCTCAGTCATGACCGCAGCCATGACCGACGACGCCGTGGCTGTGGCGCAGTCAACGGTGGATGCTCTGGCAGCTGATGATGCGACAAGCGCCGCCGTGAACGCGCGTGCCACCGTGCTATCCCACCGGGACTGGGTCCGGACCAATACGAAAAGGGAAAAATTGCGCCGTGCCTGGACTCAGTTTTTTGCGGAGTGGGACATATTGATCTGCCCGCAGATGGCAACACCGGCATTTCCCCACGATCACCGCGCATTCGGCGAACGCACAATCAGCGTAGACAACAACGAACAGCCGTACTTTCAACAACTCTTCTGGGCTGGAATGATTGTGAACGCCTACCTGCCAAGCACCGTCTTTCCGACAGGGCC
>JAPUFN010000163.1 GCA_027293665.1 Gammaproteobacteria bacterium
CTATGCAGCGTGCTTTCTACCCGCCATCCTCTTTGGCTTGCACTGGCAAAGAGGTTCAGCGATCGGAGTTCTCACCTCGATGGTGCTCGGGGTGGTTACACTCGTGAGCTGGATGCTGTTTGGACCGCGCGACGTCGTGCACGAAGTGTTCCCTGCGCTGGCGGTCTCATGTCTTGCCTATGTCACTATTGCCCGCGCGACGCCACCGGCTATTCAACGATGGCCTGATGAACGAGTACCTGGAAGTCCTGGCGGATATTGATATGCCGATAGGGTCGCACCTGAGTCATGAGTACCGCGACGATTTCCTCGGCCGGATCCACCCAGGATATTGTGCAGTAAGCGCCTCCCCAGTAGGCCGCACCTTCCGATAGCGGCGTCGCGGCCGCGCCACGGTCGACGACCACGCCGTAACCGAGACCAAATCCCATGCCCGGACCCGGCAGCCACAACGGCAGATCGCCGGTGTGGTTGTCCATCATCAGCCGCACGGTGGCCGGTGCCAGCAAACGCACGCCGTCGAGATCGCCGCCGTTGAGCATCATCTGCTGAAATCGCAGGTAGTCGTCCACCGTCGAAACCATGCCTCCCGCGCCGCGGAACAGACCCTGGGGACCGCTGATCCAGCGACTTTTCATCGAACCGGGATCCTGCAGCACGATTTTCTCATCTTCGCCGGGCGTGTACTGCGCAGAGAGCCGGTCGGCATAATCCGCATCGAGATAGAAATGTGTATCCGGCATGGCCAGTGGCGCGAAGATGTGCTCGGCCATGTACTCATCGAGCGGTTTGCCGGACATCACTTCCACGAGTCGGCCCACCACATCGGTGGCTATTGAATACTGCCAGGCGGTTCCAGGCTGATAGTTGAGCGGCAACTGTGCCAGACGCTTGATGAAGGATTCGAGATCATCATCCGGCTGCCGGCGCATGTGTTCCGCATAATGTTCCGTGTTGCCTATGTAATTATTGGCAAGACCCGCAGTGTGCGTAAGCATGTCACGAATCTGAATTGGCCGGTCACTCGGCACCAGTTCGCCAGTGGTGCCGCTTGCATCGCTGGTTGTCGAAACCACCGGGTCGGTAAATTCAGGTAAAAATTTTGCGACAGGGTCGCGCAGCTGGAAGTGGCCTTCCTCCCACAACATCATCAGAGCGACGGATGTAATTGGTTTCGTCATGGATGCGATCCGGAAAACGGTATCTCTGCGCATGGTTTTTCCAGCCGCGACATCCATCTCGCCCTGTACCGACAGGTGGACGAGCTTGCCGCGGCGCATCACGGCGGTGACGGTGCCGGGTACTTTCTGCGCGTCGATGTAACGCTGCATCGCGGGTGCAATCCGTGCCAGCCGCTCGCTGGACATGCCAACCGATTCCGGTCGGGACACTTTCATGTTCGCAGCAATGGCGAATTCCACCTCGAGTGCGGCAGATGCACACACGGCGAACATGCATGTCATGCGGGAAAGTTGTTTCAGGGTCATCAATTCACGCTCCTCTCCGGTGATTTAAAGGTAAGGTATTGGTGGTGTAGTCGTTGTGATTCAGGCGGCGTTGGCCGTTTCGATCGTGCGGATCGAGTCTCGTTCAGCAAGCCTGGCGATGAGTGATTTTACGTTCGGCAGATCGGCAAGGATATCCCGTCCGAACATTTTTTCGGTGATAACGGATGCGAGGCCGAAGGTGAAGTACACGTAGAGGTCGGCAAGACCGAACTCGGCACCAGCCGCGTATGGCCCGCAGACCACGAGCCTGCCGAACGCTTGCATTCCTTTTGCGAGGTCCTTCTCAGTAGCAGCCTTGACTTCCTCGCTGACGGGTTTGCCGAATACCGCTTCCATCAGACAGCGACGTGCCACGAGTTCCACGTCGAGTTCCAGATGGCGAATCAGCTCAATCGCCTTGGCGCGGGTAAATGCGTCTGTTGGCAGTAGCGGATTGTCAGGATTGATGTGGTCCAGGTAGTCCGCGATGGCGAAAGTTTCAGAAATAAACCCAGCTTGCGTTTCTATGCACGGAACTTTTCCCATTGGACTTTTCGCCAGGTAATCGTCCTCCTGATTCGGGAATACCTTGACCTCTTCGTGCTCGATGCCCTTTTCCAGAAAACAGGCCTTAAGCAGATTAGTGTAATTGCTGCGGGACATACCGTGGATTCTAATCATGCGTCGCGAGTCCTCTGTTTTGATTCGTGGCTGCAATCGGCTTGGTTGCGATTAATGAGAGTAAATCTGCTGTCAGTTCCGGGTTGCTCTGCGTCTTGGCTTGAATTCGAAGTAGACGTCGGCAATTGCCTGGTTGATCTGCGCAAGCTGCAGCTGGAAGTCATCCAGGAATTCACGCAGGCTTTCACCCTCTAAAGAGCCAACATCAGCGTGATTGATTGTTCTGCGCAATCTATTGATCGAGCGCAGAATTTTTTCATGCCGCGGTAAATCCTGCAGTCCTTTGCGCAGTGAATTGAGGGAATATGCCAGAGAGCGGGGCAGTGACTCGTTGCAGATGAGAAATTCGAGTACTGCTTCTTTACTGATCGGTGACTGAACGACGGTGTTGTAACTCTGTGTTGCGTCCAACGACAGTAATACGCTGCGCCACTGGATATCACTGAATGGTTCGAGTTCGGACACGGCTTCAAACATGTTGTCACAGCCCGATTCGATGATTCTACTGGTCATGTCTGCGCGCTCGATGAAATTACCGAGTCGCAGAAAAGTCCAGTGCGCATCATGCAGCATGTTTGCCGACATGAAGCCGTCGATGCGTTGGACAAATTCCAGGATCTTCGACAGCCCCTGCACGCGGCGTGTCCGCGACAGCGGTTCAGAAAGAAATTCCCTCGCAAACAGGTAGAGCTCGTTGACGTATTCGATCGACTGGCGCGGAATTATGCCGCGCAGAGTCCGCACATTCTCCCGTGTCCAGTTCAGCGCACTGAACAGAGATGCCGGATTGTGCAGATCGTTGATAAGAAACCGGGTGACGTTCTTTTCGCTGGACTCAGTATAAAGTTGGGCAAACAGTTCAGCGCCGCCGGTGATGTCGACGAGTGGCTGCCAGCCCAGTGGCAGCCGTCTGGGCAGATCGTAGAGCAAGCGGCCGTTGACCATGACCAGGCGCGCAGTACTCTCGGCGCGCTCGAGGTAGCGGCCGAGCCAGTAGCTGCGTGTCGCGGTGCTGGAGAGCGTCCGGTTCATGCGTCCAGATCCACCACCCAGGTGTCTTTGCTGCCACCACCCTGCGACGAATTGACGACAATGGAACCTTTGCGCATGGCGACCCGGGTCAGACCGCCGGTTGTGACGTAAGATTTTGCCCCGGAGAGTATGAATGGCCTGAGATCAAGATGCCGGGGTTCGGCATGGTCGCCGATGATCGCGGGTGCGGTGGACAGCGTCAGCATCGGTTGTGCCATGTAGTTGCGGGGATTTGCCCGGATCTGACGTGCAAACTTCGCGCGCTCCGCGCGTGTCGCCTTGGGACCGATCAGCATTCCGTAGCCGCCGGATTCGTTTGCCGGCTTGACGACGAGCTTGTCCAGGTTGTCCAGAACGTAATCGCGCTGGTCTTTTTCGACGCAACGGTAAGAAGGGACGTTCGGCAATATCGGTTCTTCGTTCATGTAGTAGCGAATGAGATCCGGAACGTACGTGTAGATCACTTTGTCATCGGCCACGCCGCAACCAGGCGCGTTTGCGAGTGCCACGTTTCCGGCACGCCAGGCTCGCATGAGTCCAGGCACACCGAGAACGGATCCGGCGTTGAAAACTTCCGGGTCGAGGAACAGGTCGTCAATGCGCCGGTAAATAACGTCCACCTGCACCAGGCCGTCAATCGTGCGCATATAGACCTTGTCATCATTGCCGACCGCGAGATCCGAACCTTCTACCAGTTGCGCCGCCATGGCGTTTGCGAGGTAGGCATGTTCGAAATAGGCGGAGTTGTAGATGCCGGGAGTGAGCACGACGATCTGCGGTGATTTTATCGGCGTCAGGGACCGCAGGCAGGCGGCGAGTTGCGCCGGATAGTCATCGACGGGATGGATGACGATTTCTTCGAAGAGTTCGGGGAAGACGCGTTTCATGACTTCGCGATTCTCCAGCATGTAGGAAACGCCGGAGGGCACCCGCAGGTTGTCCTCAAGGACGTACATCCTGCCATCTTTGTCGCGGACGAGGTCCGAGCCACACACGTGTGACCACACCTTGTGCGGGGGCTCTACGCCGAGACATTCCTCGCGAAATTCCTTTGATCGCTCTATGTATTCGCGTGGCAGAACGTCGTCGGAGAAAACCTTCTGCTCGTGGTAGACGTCATTGATGAACCGATTGAGTGCGGTGACTCGCTGTATCAGGCCGCTGGATATGCGGTCCCACTCCCGCTTGAGGATCAGTCTGGGGACGATGTCGAACGGCCATTCACGGTCAATCGTCCCGGAGCCTTCTCCCGTGTACACCGTAAAGGTAATGCCCATTGAGCGGATTGCCAGTTCGGCAGCAGTCTTGCGGGCGGCGAGCTCTGAGTCGCTCAGCCGCGCAAGCGTTCTGCAGAGCTTGCCTGCTCCGTTACGCGCGCGTCCCCGGGGAGTGATCAGTTCGTCCCAGAGACCCTCGTTTTCGTAGGTTTGCCAGTTAATCGTCATGCTTTCGTTGCGAACTCTAAAAAATTTACCTTGCCGGATGCGAAACCGACAGCCCGGCAAGAAGCAGACTGCCAGCAATGCTGCATTCATTCTATGGACAAACGGCACTACGGATAAAGACCCGCGGCTGACCGCAGGCTGGGGATGGCATCAGGAAGTTGCAAAACGATCGCAAAATCGTTTTGCAACAAGCTGTGGCAATTTCACTAGAATGAGCTTTTCCCGCAACGACAATAGGTATGCTCAACGGAAACATCCAACCGGACTATGCGGATGTGGCGTCTTCGCTGATCCGGCAGATTCCCAAAGACAAGCACGCGGGGTCCGCGGTGTGCGTCTATCATCGCGGCGTCTGCGTGGTCGACGTCTGGGGTGGGGTAAAGGACTCCGCAGGTAACGCCTGGCAATCGGACACAACCGCGGCGAGCTTCTCCACGACCAAAGGTGTTCTGTCCACTCTCGTGCACATCCTCATCGATCAGGGCAAGGCCGAATACGATGACCCGGTCGCCCGCCACTGGCCGGCTTTCGGCACCCGGGGCAAAGAAACGATTACGATCCGCCAGGCGCTGTCGCACGAGGCTGGTTTGTACCGGATCACCGAACTCATCCGCAAGCCCTCGGAGATGCTCGACTGGCAGCATATGAAACAGCTCATCGCAGATGCAGCGCCCGTGCACGAACCGGGTGAGAAACATGGTTACCATGCGCTGACCTACGGCTGGTTGATCGGCGGCCTCATCGAGGAAATAAGCGGGAAGTCGCTGCAAGCGGTATTGCAGGAGGAACTGGTTGATCCTCTACAACTCGACGGAATGTTCATCGGCATGCCACACAATGAACTCTTCCGTCGCGCAGAGCTGACGAAGGGTGTGTCACGGCCAGCGGCACCCCGTGAACCCTGGCAGGAAACTGCGGCTGCATGGCTGGAGGTGGGACTCGGTCATCTCGGTGTGGAGCTTGCAGAATTCAATTCTGCGTTGAATCCGTTTACCGAAGAGTTCGACTGGAACGCCGAGGAGACCGTACAGGCAGTGATTCCAGCGGCCAATGGCCAATTCACGGCACGCTCGCTTGCCCGGATGTACGCAATGCTGGCTGGAGGCGGTGTAATCGATGGGGTCAGGCTGCTGTCGGAGGCCCGGGTGCAGGAAATCGCCCAGGTGCGCAGCACGGCGCGCGATCAGGTGCTGTTCATCAACATGAACTGGCGGATGGGCTACCACCGGGCATTTACCGTTGGTGTCAGTGCGCAAAATGCCTTTGGTCACTATGGCTACGGCGGTTCGGGTGCCTTCTGTGACCCGTCGAGAAAGCTTGCGGTAGCCTTGACGCTCAACCATGGCGCCGGGACCGCCATGGGTAATTCAAACATGCCGCGCATTGCCCGTGCAGCGCTGCGGGCAGTCGATCGCCTGAGCTGACGGGTCGCGTGAAGACTTCTCCTGCCGAACTTTCTCCTGCGGTCGAAACGCTTGGCCGATCTCTCGCGAATTGCCGGCGATTGTTCGTCATTACCGGTGCGGGTTGCTCTGCGCCGTCGGGTATTGCGACCTATCGTGACGCCGAAGGCCAATGGCAGCATCCGCAGCCGGTTCAGCAGCAGGATTTTTTGCACGATCCGTTTGTTCGCCAGCGCTACTGGGCGAGGAGTTTTCATGGCTGGCCGATTATCAGCCAGGCCAAACCCAATGCGGCTCATGTCGCCCTCGCTGAGTTGGAGGCGCAGTTCAGTGTACTGCTAACGCAGAATGTCGACGGGCTCCACCAACAAGCAGGTCAACGGAAACTCATCGAGCTCCACGGTTCGCTGGCCGACGTCGTTTGTCTGAGTTGCGGTGATCGGACTTCGCGTGCGCTGTTGCAACGATGGATTGAAGACAACAATCTGCAATTTATGGAATCGACTGCGATCGTCGGACCGGATGGTGATGCCGATATCGCGTTGTCGAGTGGTACTCGTGTCAGCGAATTTCGGGTTCCCGAGTGTGTCCGCTGCGGCGGTGTCGTGAAACCGGTTGTCGTTTTCTACGGCGACTCGGTGCCGCCGGAACGCGTCGCTGGCGCCTTCACCCTGCTTGCAGAGTCGGATGGTCTGTTGGTGGTTGGCAGTTCGCTGATGGTTTATTCGAGCTTTAGATTCTGCCGCCGGGCGCGTGAACTCGATATTCCGCAGTTTGCGATAAATGTCGGGAAGACGCGGGCGGATGCCTGGTTCGAGTGCAAGATTGAGCTCGATTGCGCACAGGTGCTGCCGAAACTCTGCCACGATCGGCTGCAGGCGTCCGCAGCCAGCGTCTGCCAGCGCTGAACTTGTGGCTTGTCAGGCACTCAAACTGGTCAGGAAGCCCGGGATGACAGGACTATCGCTCTCCCGTTGTTGCAGGCGTAGTATCAATTCCCCCGCCAGGTTGGTGGTTGGCGGGCGGAGTAACAACTGAGCAGAAAGTGAGCAGAAAGTGAGTAAACAGCGCGGAATTGGCCAACGTGGTGGCTCACGGCTGATCGGCTCGGCAATTATCTGTCTGCTGGCTGGCTACGCGCTCGCCCAGGCGCCTGAACCAGCTACAGCGGAAACCTCTGAGACCGTGGCCGAACCTGTGGCAGCGCCGACACTGGATGAAAAGCTCGATGCGCTGCTCGGTGAAACGCTGGCGGGTGACGAATACAGGGAATCCAAACATTGCCTGCGCCGTTCGGCTTATCGCCGGGTGGAAATCATCAATCAGGAGTTTCTGCTTTTCTCCAAGCAGGGGACGTATTATCTGAACCGCCTCAAGGGTAAATGTCCGGGTCTGCGACGCAATCTGCTCCTTACGTTTACGATGTGGGGAAATAGTGTCTGTCGCAGTGACATCGTCTACGTCAGCGACCGGTTCGGCAGTTCGTTTCGGGTGACCTGCCATCTCGGCGAATTTGAGCTGATTGAAGAGCAGCAGGCGCTGGCCCTGAAAGCGGCGCTTTGATTGAGTGGAGGTAGAACCATGAAATGGATTGTGAAAATTGCGCTATTGTTTTTCTGCGGTACTGCCACCGCGTGGGCTGCCGAGGAAATTAAGCCACTGGACGTTGATACGATCCTGACAACCCCGGCGGACGAAGAGAGTTATGTCGATGCGCCTCGTTGTATTTCCTCGCAACGAATCCGTAGCGTCGAGGTGCTCGATGACCGCCACGTTGCATTCCGCATGTCGCGCAGCAAATTCTTTCTTGTCCAGTTTACTCATGCTTGCCCGACCCTGCGTGTCAACTCAGCAATTGCCTACGACGTGCGCAACCACAGGGTCTGTGCACTCGATGGCTTGCGACCGCTCAATGGCTACGGTGTCAGCGCGCAACCGGCGGTCATCGCCTGCCGCATTCCGGGCTTTCAGGAGATCAACAAGGAACAATTGGCGCTGCTGCGTGAATCGCTAAAAGGCAAACGTGGCGAGAAGCTGATTGATGCTGAGCCTGTTTCGGAATCGGCACCGGAAGCT
This sequence comes from Gammaproteobacteria bacterium, assembly GCA_027293665.1. Lineage (GTDB taxonomy): Bacteria > Pseudomonadota > Gammaproteobacteria > Pseudomonadales > Azotimanducaceae > SZUA-309. Next base: position 8,125 of record JAPUFN010000163.1, read on the forward strand.
GCGCCCGGTAGTGCCGTTGCCGCAGATGGGCCGACCTCCGGCTAGCGCAGCGGTCTGTGCTATGCGTCCAGCACCAGCTCTGCCAGTGTCTGTAATTCGCTCGTGCTGCGCGCCGACACGAGTAGCGACGTTACTGGAGTATCGCGCCAGACCTGCAGTCTGTCCCTGATTCTCGCGGTCGGTCCGACCAGCGATATTTCATCTGCCAACTCATCGGGCACGGCCATGACAGCGGCGGATTTATCGCCAGCCAGGAATAGCTCCTGAACCTTGTTCGCAGCTTCCTCGAAGCCCATTCGAACGACGAGTTCTTTGTGAAAATTACGCTGCTTCGAACCCATTCCGCCGACATAGAGCGCCAGCATCTGCTTTACCGGCAACAACCCCTGCGCCACATCGTCGGTGATGTTGACCACGACGCCCTGGGAGATCTCGAAGTCCGCACGCGCGTTTGCAAGCGATGTGCTGTAAACCTCCTGGCGATACGGCGAGTAGTACAGTGGCAGCCAGCCGTAGGCAATTTCGGCGGCGAGTGCAACATTTTTCGGCCCCTCCGCGCCGAGAAATATCGGCAGATCTGCGCGCAGAGGATGCACGATGGGCTTCAGCGATTTACCCAGGCCCCAGCTGCCTTCACCCGTGTACGGCAGCGGATAGTGCGGGCCGTCGTTGCTGACGGGAGCTTCACGGGCGAGCACCTGGCGGATGATGGAGATGTACTCTCGAGTGCGGGCCAGGGGTTTGGCAAACGGTGCGCCATACCAGCCCTCCACGACCTGCGGACCGGAAACACCCAGTCCGAGCATGACGCGCCCCTTTGAGAGGTGATCCAGCGTCAATGCCGCCATGGCCGCAGCGGTCGGACTGCGCGCAGACAGCTGACAGACACCTGTGCCCAGGCGAATGCGTTCAGTCTGGGCACCTATCCAGGCCAGTGGCGTGAGGGCATCAGAGCCATAAGCTTCAGCCGTCCAGACGGAATCGAATCCCAGTTTCTCCGCTTCCTGCGCGAGCGCGACGAAATTCTCAGGTGGCTGCGCGCTCCAGTAGCCGAGTTGCAAGCCGAGTTTCAGTTCCGCCATGAGTGTCCTTTGAGTCGTTCAAGTGTTGCGGGCAAGGTACGGGGCGCACGCCACCGAGGCAAGTCTGGCAGCCGATTTCAGCCGTCGTCGGTTGTGCTTTGCCGCATGATGCGGGCCAGGCGCTTGAGCGCGCGTTGCAGATCGGGTTCATCAGTCAAAATCGTGCACATCGGATCCTCCTGCAACCTGCGCAAACGTCGCACTGCATTACGTAGATGAAAGTTTTCATTGCCCAGGCGCCGGTTGACCTCATGCCAGCGCAGCGGCATCGAGACCGACGCCGCAGGTTCCGCTCTGGCGCTGAATGGTGCAGCGAGAAGCTGGCCCTGGCCGTTCTGCAGGTAGTCGATGTACACGCGCCCGTGTCTGCTGCGCAGGGATCTTGCGATGGTAGCGATATCGGGATAGCGGCTGACGATCACCCTGGCGATCAACTCGCTGAGGGTGCGGGCATGGCTGTGGGTCAACTGGCCGGCAAGCGGAATCATGACGTGCAGGCCACTTGCACCGCTGGTTTTCGGATAGGCTGGTAGCCCGAGATCGTCGGCGAGTTCACCGATTGCGTTGGCGAGCAGCACGACATCGCTGAAAGGCGCAGTCTTCGGATCGAGGTCAAGGACACACCAGTCAGGCTGTTCGAGGTTCGTTATCCGGCTGTGCCACAGATGAATGGGAAGCGTGCCGAGATTGGCGAGATATTTGAGTGCCGCACGTGATTGAACGATGAAGTAGCGAACTTCCCGTTCGGCGCCCTCGCTCCAGAGCGTTTCCCGTTGGATCCAGTCGGGCACGAAATCCGGTGCATCGCGCTGATAGAAAGATTTGCCGTGGATGCCGTCCGGATAGCGGGTGAGCACAATGGGACGGTCGCGCAGATACGTCAGCATCCAGGGTGCAATCTGCTCGTAGTAGTTCACGAGATCCTGCTTGCGCAGCCCCTTTTCCGGAAAATAGATTTTTTCCGGATGAGTCACGATCACCTCGGGTTCCGGCGCAGGTTCGATCTCGATCCTGGTCGGGGCATCGAACATTCCCGTGCACTCTCGTGGCGGCTTGTCCTCGCGCAGGCGGATGAATACAGGATGCCGCAGGTTTCCTGTGCGGGTGTACTCTTTGAAGCCGACCTCGCAGACGAGCAAGGGCTCCAGCCACTGCACCAATTTGCTCCGCGTAGCAACATTGGCAGGCGCTGCGATCGCAGCGAGACCGGCAAACTTGCCTTGCAGGGTCTGGCGTAGATCGGCGTTCAAGCCCGAACCGACCGAACCCACGCTGTGCAGCTCCCCCGAGCGGTATTCGGCGAGCGCAAGCGAGCCGATGTCCGCAGAGTTGTTGCGGTTGGCAGACCAACCGGCAATGACGAAGTCGCCGGTGCGCCGGCTGCGCACTTTCACCCAGGCGCTGGATCGACCGGCTTGATAGCGTGAGTCAGCCCGCTTCGCGACGATGCCTTCGAGACCGAGCGCAACGGCAGCTGCATAGGTCTGCCTGCCTTTTGCCGCGACATGCTCGGAATAACGGATAGCACCGTGTGCCGGTAGCAGCTTCTGCAGCAGCGTTTTGCGTTTGCCGAGAGGCACCCCGCGCAGATCGCTGTCTGCGATCTGCAATACATCGAAGGCGTAGTAGTGACAGGCTGACTCAATTGCCGCGCGGGCAACCTGCAGCGCACCAGTGAGCTTTGCACGCTGCTGCAGCAAAGAGAAATCAGGCACGCCGGTGGCGTTGTGGACCACCAGTTCGCCGTCGAGAACGAACTGATCCCACGGCAGGCGTTGCGCGCTGAGCGCGATTTCCGGAAAGCTCGCGGTCAGATCGTGACCGTTGCGTGAGCGCAGCACGGCCGTCTGTCCGGCGGCGCGTTCAATCATGATCCGGTAACCGTCGTACTTGAGCTCGAACAGCCAGTCTTTGCCGTTGAATGCCTCACCGGGGCTTGCGAGCATGGGCTTGCTCTGTAGCAGACCGTGGCGGGATTTAACACCGGGGACTCGACCTGCGGCGGTTATCAGGCTGCGGACCTTCCTGCCGGGTGCGGCCAGCTCGGCAAGAGTGAGGCCGGAAAATATTGATTCATCGGAGTAGGGAGCATCCTCTTGCGCCCACTGGTCGGATTCTTTGATGAGTAACCACTCTTTGCCTTCGGTCTTTTTGCCAGAGGCTGACTTGTTTTTCAGGCGGACCAGCGTCCAGCGCCCATGCAGCTTGAAACCGTTGAGATCAAACAGCAGCTTGCCTTTTTTGAACCCCTCCTCGATGTCGTTGAGGGGTTGCCAGGTGCCCTTGTCCCAGACGATGACGTGCCCGGCACCATAGTTGCCTTCCGGTATGTGCCCTTCGAAATCAGCGTAGTCGAGTGGATGGTCCTCAACCAGGGCGGCGAATCGTTTTTCCCGGGTGTCGCGCGAGGGTCCTTTGGGAACCGCCCAGGAACGCAGCACGCCGCCTATTTCCAGCCGCAGGTCCCAGTGCAGCTGGCGGGCCTGATGCATTTGTATGACAAATAGTTTGCCAGTTTTCGGGATCTGCACTCGACCGAACGGCTCCGGCGTGGTGCCGGGTGAACGTTTGTCACGATACGAATTTAGGCGTGTTGAGGGCATAGAATCGCTGAGGTATATTCTCCCCCCGTCCTGTCGCAGGAGCAGTGTATGGCCGCACGCGCCATAGGATCCGGTACCATTTCATTTGGCCTGGTGGCGATCCCCATCAAGTTGTACTCCACGGTGGATACCACCAAGGCTATCCGATTCAACTATTTGAGCAAAGACGGCTCCCGTCTGAAGCAGCAATACGTCCGCGCATCAGATGGCGAGGTTATCGAGCGCGACGACCGCGTGCAGGGTTATGAGTTCGCCAAAGGGCAGTATGTGCTGTTCACGGAGGATGAAATCAAAGCCATGCACGTGGAGGCTACCAACTCGATTGATATCACGGAATTCATTCCGTTAGAGCAGGTAGAGCGGGTGTATATCGAGAAGGTCTACTACCTTGGTCCGGACAAGGGGGCAGCGCGGTCCTACCATCTATTGAAAGCCGCACTGCAAAATACCCAGCGCGCGGCACTGGCCAAGTACGCCGCACGCGGCAGAAGCCACCTGGTTCTGATCCGTCCCTATACCGAAGGCGATGACGCCGGTCTCATCATGGAACAGCTGAAGCACAATGAAGAGTTGCGGCCCTTTGCCGAAGTGCCTCTCGAACCGTGTGAGATCAAGCCCGATGAGCTGGAACTCGCGCTGACGATCATCGATCAACGGGTGAACGAACAATTTGAGCCTGAGCGATTTGAAGACGAAGTGCGATCCCGTATGATGGAGCGCATACAACAGAAGATTGACGGTCAGGAGATTTCCACACCGCCGGAAGAGGCCGTGGAATCCAAGATCGTGGATCTGATGGAAGCGTTACAGGCGTCCGTTGAGACGAATACTAAGCGTCAGTCGCGGAGCAAAAAAGGGCCCAAACCGGCCCAGCGTGCGGGCAAGCGAGCCGCCGCGAAGCAAGCTGGAAAAAAGGCGGCCGCCAAGACGCCGGGGCGTTCCCGCAAATTGTAGTAGCCGGCCGATCGCGGCTCCGACAGACGCGACACACAGTCACGTAGATAGACGCACACAGACAAGAGACGTACCGAGAAGAGATGGGCGGGTATAGCACTCAAGAAGTTTCTGATCTCATCGGCTTAAAGCCTGATCAAGTTCGCCACTATGTCCGGCGCGATCTGCTCGACCCTGTCCGTGGCGAGCGGGGCGAATTCCGCTTCAATTTTCAGGACGTGGTCCTGCTCAGAACCGCGAAAGGTCTGCTCGACGCAAATGTTTCCACGCGCAAAGCCTACAAGGTGCTTCTGAAACTGCAGACGGAGCTGCGTCACGTGAAGTCGCTTGCGGCGTTGCGCATCGTTGCGGACGGCAACCATGTGGTCGTGCGTGAACACAGCCACATCTGGGATGCGGAATCTGGTCAGGTGTATTTCGACTTTTCCGTCCAGGATCTCGCCGACAACGTGGCAAGCCTGGCGAACCGCAATCTGATCATCGCCAAGGAAGCCGAAGATCTCGACAGTGACGAGTGGTACAACCTGGGCCTCGATCTCGAGGAAGTCGAACCGAGTAAAGCGCCGGAAGCCTATGCCAGGTCAATCGAGCTCAATCCAAAAAATGCTGACGCACACGTAAATCTTGGCCGCCTGTTGCAGCTCAAAGGCAATCTGAAGCATGCAAAGAAACACTATGAGCAGGCGTTGCGGGCCGTGGCGAATCATCAGCTTGCCTACTACAACATGGGCACGGTTTTCGACGAACTCGAAGAGGTAGAGCGGGCGGCGGAATACTATCGCCGGGCGCCGGGCGTACCCGACGCCCACTACAACCTGTCGCGGATAAGCGAGATCAAGGGCGACGAAGTATCCGCGCTGCGCCACATGCGCAACTACCGGCAATTGCTCGACGCCGACGGCTAATTCGATCGCCTCTGACGATACTTAAAACCATTCGTTGGTCGACGCGTTGGGGGCGGGGATGGTCTATCTGCACCTCGCCCAATCGCTCCACGATTCCCGCCCTCCACGAACTTGCCCGAGGACGGTCAATTCGCTGCGTTCGGTTGGGCGTTTTACGGTGCTGATAGACCATCCCCGCCCCCAACGCTTGCTCCCCTACTGCCGGACCTGATGCGTGGTCCAGATAGGCACCCCTCACTGCCGGGCCTGATGCGTAGTCCAGATTGGCAAG
>JAPUFN010000164.1 GCA_027293665.1 Gammaproteobacteria bacterium
GCCGGGTCAAGGACCCATGCGAGTAGGCATTGCGATCAGTGATACGTCTGCCGGCATGTTTCTGGGACAGGGAATCCTGCTCGCACTACTGCATCGGGAGCGCACGGGTGAGGGCCAGTGGGTGCACACTTCACTGCTCGAATCGATGATGTGTAAGCTCGATTTTCAGGGCGCGCGCTACACCATGAGTGGTGAGGTGCCGCAACAGCAGGGCAACGATCATCCGTATCAGGCGCCGATGGGTGCTTTTCGTTCGCGTGACGGGTTGGTCAATATCGCAGCGCCCAGCCAACGATTGTGGGAGCGATTTTGTCAGGCGCTGAATGCGAACGAACTTTTCGAGCGTCCAGAGTATCGTGGTGGGCGAGATCGGCGTGAACGCAAAGAGCAGATCAAAGTCGATATCAACGCGATAACAGAGCAACACACGACTGCTGAGCTTGTGGAAATGTTGAACGCCGTCGGTGTCCCTTGTGGTCCGATCAACGATATCGGCGAAGGTTTCGAAGATGCGCAGGTGCGGCACCTGAAAATGGCGAAGCCCGCACCACATGGAGAACTGGGAGATCTCAATCTCATTCGTTCACCGATCAATCTGTCGAGCTTTCCGCAAGCCGAACGATTTGATCATGCTGCCCCCGACCCGGGTGCTGATAGCGAGGAACTGCTGCAGGAACTTGGTCTGGATCAGGCACGCATCACTGAGTTGCGCGAGAAAGGCGTCATCTGAATGTCATGAATGATCGGTTGAGTCCTGCAAGTCGGGTGGGTTACGGGGTCGGCGACTTCGGCATTAACCTGTATTTCATCTCGGCGATGACTTATCTGCTGTATTTCTATACCGACGTCTTCGGTTTGTCCGCGGCCGCTGCGAGTGGCGTATTCCTCCTGGCGCGAGTGGTCGATGCGATTACCGATCCGTTGATGGGGATGATCGCCGAACGTACACGCACCCGCTGGGGACGGCTGCGGCCGTACATCCTTTTTGGCGCGCTGCCGCTGGGAGTGATCTCCGTACTGACGTTTACCACGCCGGACCTGAATGCCACGGGTAAGTTGTGGTGGGCGTACATCACCTATATCGCCTTCGGTATCGCCTACACCGTGGTTGGCATACCGTATTCGGCGATGACGGCCTCGCTCACGGCGCACCACCAGGAGCGCACGGTTCTCTCGACGGTCCGAATGGCCTTTGCCTTCGGCGGTGGCTATGTGATCTCGGTGGGAATGCTGCCTCTTGTTGGTCTGTTTGAAACGCCGCAGATGGGATTTCGCTGGGCGCTGATTATCTTCGCGGTGATAGCGACTGCATTGCTGTGTCTGACCTTTGCAGCAACTGAAGAACGAATCCAACCCCCGGTGACTCAGAAGCTTACGCTGGCCGATAGCCTGAAAGCAGTTTTTAAAAATCCACCGCTCATGGTGGTGCTGGTGCTTTTCACCGGTGGCATGCTTTCATTCACGGTGCGGCAGGCCGTGACATTGTATTACTTCAAATACAATCTTGGCCGCGAAGATCTCGTTGCTTTCTTTTTTGGAATCACGATGCCAGTCATGTTCATAGGCTTGTTAGCGGTACCGAAGCTGGCGGCCACCGTTGGTAAAGCCGGTGGCATAATGATCGGAGCGGTTATTACGATCGTGGGATCGATGGGGCTCTACTTCACCCCATATGATGCAATTGGCTGGATTTACTTCTGGGGTGGCGTGACCGCTCTCGGCGGCACACCGATTGCGGTACTCGGCTGGGCGATGATTCCCGATACGGTGGAGTATGCTCAGTGGAAAATGGGCCTGCGTGCCGATGGGGCGATATTTTCGTTCGCGAGCTTCTTCCAGAAACTCGCTAAGGCGCTCGGCGGTGCGGGTGTTGCCGGCGTGCTTGCATTGGTGGGTTATTCGGCCAACGTAGAACAGTCTGCTGCTTCGCTGGCAGCCATTCATGGCCTGATGACGCTCGCACCGACGGCGATCATGGTCGTGATGATCGTTGCTGCCTATTTCTATCAGTTGGATGAAGCAACACACACCGAGATTGTCGAGAGCCTCCAGGCACGCTCATGAGAAGGTCGGATCTCAGTGAATCTCCGCGGCATCGCCCCAGGCTCTGCGCAGTCGCGCCATGTCGAATCCGTTCTCCTGGGCAGCATCGATGATCACGCGTTCACGACGCGCGATTGCATCGGCTGCTTCTTTCACCTGATCTACAACCTCCCAGGGAATAACCACAGCACCGTGCTGGTCTGCGTGGATGAGATCGTCGTGCTCAACGCGCATACCTGCAACGCTCACTGTGCGTCCAAAATCCACGGGATGCACGAAGGCGTGCGAAGGGCCAACCCGGTCGGCGAGCATCTGAAAATCCTCGGCGATGTCCGGTAGGTCGCGGACACTACCGTCTGTGATGACCCCAAGGCAGCCAAAGCCACTGTGGATGTTGCTGTTCACTTCGCCCCACCAGGAACCGTACGCGCGTTGTGGACCGTCGAGATCCTGTATGACCATGATGGCGGGCTTTGCGCCGTCATCGACATAGGCATAGTAGCCATCCTGCAGTGCGCGTGCTTCTGCGCCCTTGAGATGGTTGGGATGTGCCGCTCGAATTGAGGCAGTGCGGGCGAATCCGAGCATGGGTGGAAGTTCCGGGCGGGTGCAGACAAGCGGACTCACGGAATAGCCATAGCCGCGTCGCTTAGGCGCCACAATTTCCAACGCGTTACAGATTGTCGGTGTATCCAGAGATACGAGCGCGGTTTGAAGTTCTGCAGAGAGTGTGCGCTGATCTGCCATCGTAGTTCCCCTGTATCGGTCTTAGTCGGTATGAGCTGCGAGCACCTCGGAAAGCCCTTGTTGGAGTGCTGCCGCACCATCTTCGCGTAGCCAGTCCAAGCAAAGTGCCTTAATGGCCATTGCAACCGCGATCGGCTCATCGAACATGAGGTGATGGTGGGTGCCGGGTATTTTGAGCACCGGCAGTTTGCCGTTGGTGATCTGCAACATGTAATCGGCAAAAAATGCGCCTTCATCTGCGCTTTCCTCACCGAGAATCACGGCGCTGCGACACTTTAGCGCAGCGAATTTCTCCAGCTGATCGATACCCATCTCCAGATGGTCGAACAGACTGGGGTCGAATTTCCACGTCCAGCCACCTTCAACCTGGCGCAGGCTCTTCGTCGCGATATAGTCGCGAACTTCTGGATAAATGACGGGTTGCTCGGGCAAATAGCGAAAACGCTGTAGAGCTTCACCTTTGTCTTCGTACACCCGTGTTTGACGCTTTGGCTTTACCCCCTCACGTTCCGAGCGCATGCCCCATTCAAGATACTGCTCGATGGGGGCGACGGTGAAGTCCAGGAATATGACACCAGCGAGGTTGCTGCCATAGTAGTGAGCGGTCTCCAGAGCAGTGAATCCGCCAAAGCTGTGGCCGGCAATGATCGGATTGTCGCCGAGTTCTGCCGCTTCGCAAACCGCCTGAACCTCGCGCGCCAGAACCTCACCGGTGTAACGCTTGCGCCAGCCGCTGTTACCGTTGCCGGAAGAATCCAACGCCACCACCCGAAACTGATCCGCGAGGAATGGGGCAACGAATCGCCACCACTCGAGGTGAGCGTTGCTGCCATGAATCAGAGCAATACCGGGTTTGCCGGCCTCACCCCAGGTTTCGAAGTGAATGGCGACGTCGTCAACCTCGACTTCGGCTGATTCAGAAGGGGTTGCCAGGGCGCGGTCGAACCAGAAAGGTGCGGCCATGAAATTCCTCTCGCAGACACAAAGCGCGCGAGGATAGCACAGTGTCTCAACCGGGATTCAATCGCTTTGCGTAGTCCTGATACTGTGGCATTGCGGCAAATTCCGGGTGCTGGGCTGCAATTTCATGCAGCAGTTGATTACCGCGAGCGGTATCCCGCAACAGTTCGAGCACGACCCGGGCACGCCGGAAGAGGGCGTCGGGGATGAGCTTACTGTCAGGATAGGTCGCGGCGAAATTGGCGAGCACGAGGCTCACTTCTCTCGCGTCATCTTTCTCCGCGGCGTGTGTAAGGTCGAGCAATGTCTGATCGGAAAGTGGTCGAAACTTCTCGTCGATCGTCAGCGATTCCAGCAGGATCGCCCAGGCCTTTTTCGGTTCGCCGCGCAGTGCGAGGCGTTCGACGTAATGCACTGAATGCTCGAGGGTCAAACGCTTGTCGTGAAAATCCAGCAGCCGGCGGTGAATCTGGGGGTCGATATCGTCGTTCGCCTCTGCGATGTATTCGTCGAGTTGTTTGTAAGCTTTAGCGAGGCTGCCGCTGTCGCACAACCGGTGCAGCACCTCGAACAGGCGGTCCATGGATTCTGCCTCAGCAATAATTGTTTGTGCACGCTCCTGCTCGGGGCTCTTCTCCGTGTGCAGAATCAGTTGATTGCGCCGCGTGAAAAGCGCCAGGCCGGTGAGCATGTTGCCTACGACGAAAGCATAGGCGCTGAAGAAGAACAGCAGAATGTTGTGCTGCCAGATCATGACATAGAGCATGTAACCGGCGGTCACTGACAAAAAAAGCATCACGGGCAAATACCAGATACCCAAACCGGTCACTACTTTCATAATTCGGTTTGGATGAAGGCCCGCGAAGAAAGATTCTTCCAGGGCAATGCTTAGATAGATGAACGGAAACAGCGCCGCCGGGATAGAGAGTTCCAGGATTGTCGCATCGCGGCCGAATGCTATCCAGCAGGCAAGAGGAATGAGCAGCGTCATCGTGCCTTTGAACGCCAGGGTATTCTGGAATGGATTGAGGTCGGTTTCCTGATCGATCCGTTCGGTAAACAAACCCGTGGACAAATGGGTCATCTGCTTAAGGCCATAGCTTACGAGGAACCCCAGGATTGCATACCAGACCAGTGTCCCGAGACCGCCCACTACTATTTTGGCAAAAATTCCCTCGCCGATCAGATCGAGGAAAAAGACCAGGACTCGTCCCAACAGGGTAAATGCCAGAATCAGCACGATGCCAGGGAGTTGCAGAGGCCTGATGAGAATTTGCCAGATCACCCGACAGAGTTTACCAGCGCGTCTGGAGGTTGCGACGGAAATAACGAATCAGTAGTCTCGATGCAAAGCTCGCAGCAGGAAATCAGACGACTGTCATGACCCGCGAATTCAACAAGACGTCTAGCGATTTGCGTCCGGCGGCCGACATCGCGCAGGACCTGACCTCTGAAATAGCCAGTGCAGCGGATGACATTGATCGATTGCGGCGACTGCCCGACGATCTCGTGAGTTCACTCAAAGCAGCAGGCGCCTTCCGGCAACTGATTCCTCGCGAATATGGTGGGTTGGGTGTCGAACTGCCGGATTTCATCAATGCGCTCAGCATTTTTGCGCAGGCAGACGCGAGTGTTGCCTGGTGTATCTCGCAAGGTGCAGTGATTGCGACCACCAGTCTGTGGTTACCGGCAGAATCGGCACGAGCGCTCTGGCTCGAGCCTGATGCGGCGATCGCCAATGGACCGCCCAGAGATTGTGAAGCAAAGCAGACCTCCGATGGTTTGAGCGTGACGGGAAACTGGGGATTCTCCAGCGGTTGTCAGCATGCGACTTGGATGCATGGCGCCGTGCGCCGCGCTGAGGATGGCGTCTGGACAGGCGTCTACTTCCCAAAAGAACAAGCTCAGTTTCATGACAACTGGCAGGTCGCCGGCCTACGGGGAACGGGCAGCTTCGAATTTTCCGTCGATGGGCTTGGCGTGTCGGATGAGTGGGTGACCGATTTCAGGGCAGAGCCAGTCGCTGGCGGGGTGTTGTACAAAATCCCGACCGGACTCATTTTCGCGGTGAGCTTTGCAGCGGTCGCAGTTGGGGTTGCCCGCGCAAGCC
>JAPUFN010000165.1 GCA_027293665.1 Gammaproteobacteria bacterium
TGCAGTTTCAGGAGTAGTTCCGGCGCCAGGAAGCGGAGTTTGGTAGCGCTTGCAGCGCTGCGGCAGGTCACGACGATGATGGGTCCAGCGACCCGGGTGATCTGGCACTCACGTTTGAGTGAATCAGGCAACATGGCCGCAAGTTGTGCGGTCCAGGACTCCTGATTTGCGGCCTGGCGCAGGAGACGTTGAAGAGGAGTGAAGCGCTGGTGGCGTTCGCGCAAGAGTTCAATTATCTTAGCTCGCGACATTTGAATACCCCGCTGAATAGCCAGACGGGCGTAGCTGTTGCGGGTAGCACCCGTGGTTCCACAAGCAAAGTGAGGCATGCACATAAACGTGCGCGCGGTGTGGCTGAGACCATGCCGGACGCTGAGTCCGTACCTGACTCAGGCGAGATAATAAAGCTGACATTACGTCTACAACCAAAACGCCGAAAGCTAAGATCATGAAGATTATCCTTCTCAGGGAAAAAGGTAACTCGCGCGCGCTGCGCGTATCAAGACATACTGCGTTAAGTGCAATGTTCGCCCTCACTCTCGTCGCCTGTGTAACCGGTTTCTTTGTCATCGATCGCCTGACCACGGAGATAGTCGATGCCGACGTGGTTGCACAATGGCGCGCAACGGTCGATGCCCAGCGTTCACAGGTGGACGATATGCGTCAGTTTTCAGACTCACAAACACTTGCGGTAGGCCGCCAGATGGCGCGGATGCAGGCCCGGCTGCTGAGGATGGAAGCGCTGGGTGCGCGCATCACTGAGATGGCGGATCTGGATGAAGGTGAATTCTCCTTTGGCGAACCAGCGCCGCAGGGTGGCCCCGCCATCAGGCGCCAGGATCCGCTGAACTGGTCGGATCTACAGGGCAAGCTGGACGAACTGGCTGCAGATCTGCGACTGCGTGAAAACGAGCTCGAAATTCTGGAGTCCATGCTTCGCGAGCGTGACTACAGTGAGGCGAAAGCCATTGCCGGACGACCCGTTACCTGGGGCTGGATGTCATCGCAGTATGGTAAGCGCGTTGACCCCTTCAGCGGCAAGATGGGCTGGCATGCTGGCGTGGATTTTGCCGGTAAGGATGGTTCCGACGTAGTTGCCGTCGCCAGTGGCGTCGTGACTCACGCCGGAAAACGATACGGCTACGGCCTGATGGTCGAGGTCACCCACGGGGACGGCTATGTCACCCGCTACGGCCACCACAAAGCCGTGCTCGTCAACACGGGCGATATCGTCAAGAAAGGTCAGGTTATCGGCGAGATGGGATCCTCAGGCCGCTCTACCGGCCCGCACGTTCACTTCGAGGTGCTTAAAAACGGTCGGCATGTCGACCCTGCAAACTACGTTGCCAGACGCCGCTGAGCGCCACGGCACGCCTGCACTCGTTTAACAGCGACTACGTTTAGCCGCGACCACAAAAAGGGTAAACTGCCGCCTTTTCTCACCTGACGGACACCTAGAACATTGCTGCGAAAGATCTTTGGCACGAAGAACAGCCGTGAACTCAAACGCATGGGCAAGATCGTTGATGAAATCAACGTGCTCGAACCTCAGTTCACGGCGTTGTCTGACGACGAACTCAAAAATACGACCCAGAAGCTCAGAGCCCGGCTTGCCGAGGGCGCGGAGCTCGATTCGCTGCTGCCGGAAGCCTTTGCAGCGGTCCGCGAAGCGGCGCTCAGAAGCAAGCAGATGCGCCACTTCGACGTCCAGCTGGTCGGCGGCATTACGCTGCATGAAGGTCGCATCGCGGAGATGCGTACCGGTGAAGGCAAGACGCTGGTGGCCACTCTACCGGCGTATCTGAACGCCCTGTCCGCTCAGGGAGTGCACATCGTCACCGTGAACGATTATCTGGCAGGCCGCGATGCCAGCTGGATGGGGCCGATCTACGAAGCGCTCGGTCTGACGGTAGGGGTCGTGCAATCGAACCAGAACCCGGCTGATAAGCGGACGGCTTATCGGGCAGATGTCACCTATGGCACCAACAACGAATTCGGCTTTGATTATCTGCGAGACAATATGGCTTTCGCGCTCGAAGACAAATTCCAGCGTGACATGAACTACGCGATTGTCGATGAAGTCGATTCCATTCTGATCGACGAAGCGCGTACCCCGTTGATCATCTCCGGGCCCGCCCAGGAGAGCACCGAGCTTTACAAGAAGATCGACCGTCTGGTGCCGAAGCTCACTAAGCAGCCAGCCGCGGAGAATCCGGAATCGCCGCTGGCGCCGCAGGAAGAGCCTACCGGGGATTTCGTTGTCGATGAGAAGAATCGGCAGGTTGAACTGACTGAGCTTGGTCACGAGAAGGTCGAAGATGAACTGATTCGACTGGGGTTGCTCGAGGAAGGCGACAGCCTCTATGCAGCAACGAATCTGAATCTTCTGCACCACGTGCATGCGGCGTTGAAGGCGCACGTCCTGTTCAAGCGTGACGTCGACTATATGTTGGCGGAAGGTGAGATTGTGATCGTTGATGAGCATACCGGCCGCGCGATGCCCGGGCGACGCTGGTCGGAGGGAATCCACCAGGCGATCGAAGCGAAGGAAAATGTAGCGATTCAGAACGAAACACAGACGCTCGCATCGACCACGTTCCAGAACTACTTCAGGCTCTACAGCAAGCTCTCCGGCATGACCGGCACCGCGGACACCGAAGCGTTTGAGTTCCGCCAGATCTACGGCCTCGATGTCGTCGTGATCCCGACTCACATGCCAATGGTGCGCGCGGATCACAACGATCTGATCTATCTGACGATCGAAGAGAAGTACGATGCCATCGTTGAGGATATCAACGACTGCATCAACCGCGGTCAGCCGGTACTGGTTGGCACCGCATCCATCGAATCTTCCGAACGGCTCTCCGGTGAGCTCGATCGGCGCAAGATCGAACACAGCGTGCTCAACGCCAAGCAACACGAGCGCGAAGCCGACATCATCATGCAGGCAGGTAAACCCGGAGTCGTCACCCTGGCAACCAACATGGCCGGCCGGGGTACCGATATTGTGCTTGGTGGCAACTGGGAGGCCGAAGCCGCGGTGGCGCAAATGACGCCCGAGCAGATTGCTGCGCTCAAAGTGAGCTGGCAGGTCGAGCACGACAAGGTCATCGCCTCCGGTGGACTGCACATTCTCGGCACCGAACGGCACGAATCACGACGGATCGACAACCAGCTCAGGGGCCGTTCCGGCCGCCAGGGAGACCCGGGGTCGACACGCTTCTACCTGTCGATGGAAGACAACCTCATGCGGATATTCGCAAGCGACAGGATCCGCGGAATCATGCAGTCGATCGGACTCGAAGATGGCGAAGCGATCGAGCATCGAATGGTCAACAATGCAATTGAGAAAGCGCAGCGGAAGGTTGAAGGGCACAACTTCGACATCCGCAAGAATCTGTTGGAATTCGACGATGTTTCCAACGATCAGCGGCAGGTGATCTATCAGCAGCGGCGCGATCTGATGGCCGCGGAAGACATTGCGGACACCATTACCGCATTGCGGGAAGAAGTTTTGCTCGACGTCATCGGCGAATTCATTCCACCACAGACAATCGAGGAACAGTGGGATACCGCCGGACTCGAGGTGGCACTGCAGACCGAGTTTCTGTCCGAGCAGCCGATCGGGCGTTGGCTGGGTGAAGACGACGATCTCAACGAAGATACGCTGATCGAAAAAATCCTTGACCAGGTGGGCGCCGAGTATGGCGCGAAAGAACAATCCTGGGCTGATCACGGCGTCGACATGCGGCTGGTCGAAAAGCAGATCATGTTGCAGATTCTCGATCAGCGGTGGAAAGAACATCTCGCGACGATGGATCATCTGCGACAGAGCATCCATTTGAGAGCGTACGCACAGAAGCAGCCAAAACAAGAATACAAACGGGAGAGCTTTGAGCTGTTCCAGGAATTGCTGTCCGCGATCAAGCGCGACGTTGTTCGAATGCTGTGTCGGGTACAGATCGAAACGCCAGATGCGGTAGCAGAAGTTGAAAGAAAACGGCGCGACGATGCTGAGCGAAGGATGCGCTTCAGCCACGCAGAGTCCTCAGCGCTCAACGGTGAAGGCGCAAATGCCAGTGCCGGCGGGGGTGGTGCTCAAACACCGGGGAATGCAGCCGCGAAACCGGAAACTTTCGTTCGCAGCGAGCGCAAAATTGGCCGCAACGAGCGCTGCCCGTGTGGCTCGGGAAAAAAATACAAGCACTGTCACGGTCAGGCTTCTTAAGGTGAGTGTCGGCCTGCCGGCGTTGGGAGCTGTGCTCCCTGTTCCAGGCGTGACTCTTGCCAGTGCCGCAGCGGCCATCAAAACACCTGATCGCGACGACCCTGCCCGTGACGACATCGTGCTGATGGTTTTCGCAGAAGCCACCAGAGTTGCGGCAGTCTTTACAAAAAGCAGTTTTCGGGCGGCACCGGTTACCATCGCCGAAAAGCGGCTGGGTGGGAGTGTGCGGGCCCTTCTCATCAACAGCGGCAACGCCAATGCAGCCACCGGCGATGCCGGAGAGCGTGACGCCCTCGAGCTCTGCGCCGCTGCGGCAAGGACGCTGGACCTGGCAGAATCGGCGGTTGCACCTTTCTCGACTGGAGTGATCGGTGAGCGCCTGCCTGTCGAGCGCATGCAGGAAACGATTGGTCTGATGGGTGAGTCACAGCGCGCAGATGGCTGGCTGGCAGCGGCCAGGGCGATCATGACCACGGATACCGCCCCGAAGTTGCTCAGTCAGCGAATTTCGCTGGGATGCGACAGTGTCACCATCAGCGGTATGGCCAAGGGTGCGGGAATGATCAAGCCGGACATGGCTACGCTGCTGGCTTTTATCTGTTGCGATGCTGCCATCTCGAGTGAGTGTCTGGCGCTCATGGTGCGCGAGGTGGCCGATGCCTCGTTCAACCGCATTACCATCGACGGCGACACTTCCACCAACGATTCGTTTGTTCTGGCAGCGACCGGCAAAGCAGACAATGTGTGCATTGCAGAGCCTGGCTCTGCGGACTATGCCGCGCTCAAGGCCGGGCTGTGCGATGTGGCACAGCACCTCGCGCAGTGTGTTGTTCGAGACGGTGAAGGCGCGACCAAATTTGTCAGCGTCAACGTCACAGGCGCACGTGATGATGACGAGGCGTTGAGCGTCGCGTACACCGTAGCCGAATCGCCGCTCGTCAAAACGGCGCTTTTTGCTGGTGATCCCAACTGGGGTCGTTTGTGTATGGCAATTGGTCGGGCGGGAGTTGCGAATCTCGATACTTCGCAGGTGGCGGTCCGGCTCGCAGATGTCTACGTAGTCCGCGGCGGGGTAAAGGCGGACGAGTACGACGAATCCGCCGCTGCGGCCGTGATGGCGCGCGATGAATTTGAAATTCACATTGAACTCAGCCGCGACTCTAGTAGCCGCGACTCTCGTAGCCGCGGCGCTGGCGAGGCCGTGATCTGGACTTCAGATCTGTCCTACGAGTAC
>JAPUFN010000166.1 GCA_027293665.1 Gammaproteobacteria bacterium
GAACTTTCGTGTCCTTGTTGACCAGAATGCTCATGCACCATCTCCAGCCGCAGCAACCACTTTTTCGGCGGCGTCGGTCAAACTCTGTGCAGCGATAATGTTCAGACCGCTCGCCGCGAGTGTCTCGCGCCCCAGTTCTGCGTTGTTGCCTTCGAACCGGACCACGACCGGTACCTGCACCCCGACCTCCTGCACAGCACCAATTATGCCTTCTGCGATCGTTGCACAACTGACGATGCCGCCAAAAATGTTGATCAACACTGCTTCCACTTTGTCCTCGGACAGGATGATCTTGAACGCCTCGGCAACGGCTTCTCGAGTGGCGCCACCGCCGACATCGAGGAAGTTGGCCGGATTGCCACCCTGCAGTTTCACCAGATCCATGGTTCCCATCGCAAGACCCGCACCGTTGACCATGCAGCCAATGCTGCCATCGAGCGCGACGTAGTTGAGGCCGTGCGCGGCTGCTTCTGCTTCCCTTTCGTCCTCCTGGCTCGGGTCGTGCATCTCGCTTACGCGCTTTTGCCGATACAACGCATTGCCATCGATGTTCATCTTGGCGTCCAGACAGAGAATGTCACCATCGGCGGTGACTACGAGCGGATTGATCTCAAGCAGCGCGCAGTCCAATTCATCAAAGAGTCGCGCAAGCCCGATGAACAGATCCGTAAACTGGCGCACCTGTTTGCCCGACAGTCCCAACTGATAAGCGAGATCTCGACCCTGATACGGCAGCGCCCCGACGAATGGATCAATTTCAGCACGGAGAATTTTTTCAGGAGTTTCTTCTGCAACTTTTTCGATTTCCACGCCACCTTCCGTGGATGCCATGAAGACTACCCGCCGGCTTGCCCTGTCAATGACCGCTCCCAGATAGAGTTCGCGATCAATGTCGGTACAACTCTCGATATAGATTTTGCTCACCGGTTGACCGTTCTCATCGGTCTGAATGGTGACCAGATTTTTACCAATCCATTGATCGGCAAACTCCCGGACTTCAGCGGTCGAATCTACCAGCTTCACGCCACCGGCTTTACCGCGCCCCCCGGCGTGCACCTGCACCTTCACAACCCAGCGCTCACCACCGATTTTCTCGGCCGCGGCAACCGCCTCGTCTGCGGTATCCACTGCGATTCCCGTGGACACGGGCAGACCAAAGTCGGCAAAAAGTCCTTTGGCCTGATATTCATGTAAGTTCATGATATTCCTATTACTTTGTTAACCCACTGATGACGTGGGGACTTACTTTCGCTTGCGGTTGACCATATGCACGGCGTGCCCGGCCACGCCGAGGGCTGCTTCATGCAGCGCCTCAGACAGCGTGGGATGAGCAAACATCGTCAACCCGAGATCTTCTGCACAGGCGCCGAACTCCATCGCGATAACCGCCTGGGCGATGATTTCCGAAGCTTGCGGTCCAAGGATGTGAACGCCGAGAATCCGATCGGTCTCCCCATCTGCTATCACCTTGACCATGCCTTGCGTGTCGTTCGCCGCCAGGGCGCGACCACTGACCGCAAACGGGAAGCTGCCAACGCGATAGTCCTCACCGCTGGCTTTGAGTTCCTGCTCAGTTTTGCCCACCCAGGCCACTTCGGGATGCGTGTAGATCACGGACGGTACGCAGTCGTAATTCACCAGAGGCTTAGAGCCTGCGATACGCTCAGCGACCATGATGCCTTCTTCCATGCCCTTATGGGCGAGCATCGGGCCACGCACCGCATCACCCACGGCGTAAACATTTTCAATATCGGTGGCGCAGGTGTCATTCACAATCAGGAAGCCCTGTTCGTTGAGATTGACACCGCTGTCGTCTGCCAACAGCCCATCGGTGAACGGTCGTCGGCCGACAGCGACGATCAACTTGTCGACGGTCACGGTCTGCTCGCCGTCGCTCGTCTGATAACTCACGGCTACGCCATCCTTGCCGGGGGTGGCGCCCGTCACGCGGGTTCCGAGAAGGATCTGCATGCCTTGGGATTGTAGAATCTTCAGCGTGTCACGCGCGATCCTCGCATCCACCATCGGCAGAAATTCTTCCAGCATTTCCAGCACCACCACCTCGGAGCCCAGGCGATTCCAGACGCTGCCGAGCTCGAGCCCGATAACTCCGGCACCGATGACGCCAATACGCTCCGGCACGTGATCGAAATCCAGCGCCCCGGTCGAATCCACGATCAGATCGTCCGTCAGCGGTGTCGGAGGGATGTCGACGGGGACGGAACCCGGCGCGAGAATCACGTGTTCGGCTTGCAAGACGCGGGTCTCACCACTGTGAGAGGTGTATTCAACCCGCCGGTCCGCCAGCAGCCGACCCGTGCCGGGCAACGATGTAACCCCATTACCCTTGAACAACCCGGCAACGCCGCCGGTCAAGCCTTTAACCACTTCATCCTTGCGCGCCATCATGGCCGCAACATCCACAGTGACCTCGCCGACATTGATGCCGACCGCGGGGAAGTGATCTCTAGCGTCCACAAATTTATGGGAAGCATCGAGCAACGCTTTTGAGGGGATACAACCCACGTTCAGGCAGGTGCCCCCCGGCGCCGGTTCACCGTCTTTGCCAAGTGATTTATCGATGCAGGCGGTATTGAGCCCCAACTGAGCGGTACGTATTGCTGCGTGGTAACCAGCGGGGCCAGCGCCGATGACGATTACGTCAAATGAGTCACTCATACCTATAGTTCCAGCAGAATTCGCGCAGGATCTTCAATCAGTTCTTTGATCGTCACAAGAAATCGAACTGCTTCCTGACCATCGATCAGGCGATGGTCGTACGACAGCGCAAGATACATGAGCGGACGAACGACGACTTCCCCTTCCATCACGATCGGTCGATCCTGGATCTTGTGCAGCCCGAGGATGCCCGTTTGCGGCGGGTTTAGAATCGGCGTCGACAGCAGTGAGCCGAAGACACCCCCATTGGATATGGTGAACGTACCACCCGTCATATCCTCGATCGTGAGCTTGCCGCTGCGTGCCTTGGTGCCGTAGTCGTTAATCTGATGTTCGACCTGCGCGAAGCTCAATGCGTCGGCGTCACGGATCACGGGCACAACCAGACCACGATCGGTGCCAACCGCAACACCGATGTCATAGTAACCGTGGTAGATGATGTCATTGCCGTCGAGAGAAGCATTTACCGCAGGGAATCGTTTCAACGCCTCAACGGATGCACGCACGAAGAAAGACATGATCCCCAGCCGGGTTCCGTTGTGCCGCGCCTGGAATTCTTCCTGGTAGCGACGACGCATGGTCATCAGCGCCAGCATATTCACTTCATTGAAGGTGCTGAGCATCGCCGCAGTCTGCTGAGCTTCGACGAGACGCCGGGCAATACTCGCTCGCAGGCGCGTCATGGGCACACGGCGCTCCACCCGTTCGCCCACAGGGGTCATCTCGTCCATGACTGTCGCGGGCGCGGCTATCGGCGGCGCCGTTGCACCCGACGCGCTATCTTCGTTGCTCAGAGCGCGCGCAACATCATCTTTGGTGATTCGCCCGGATTTTCCACTACCGGCGATCGAGGCGATGGCGATACCCCCTTCATCGGCCAGCTTGCGCGCGGCCGGACTTGCGCTGGCTTCCCCCTTGGCAATTTCTGCAGCGCCGCCGACATCTGCGGTCCCTTCGGTCGCAGACGCTTGCGTTGCGCTGGATTCGGCGGCGGCCGCAACGGCACTACCCGCTTCGAACTCGGCAATGGTTTCTTCGCTGAGGACAATTTCACCTTCGTCTTTCAAAATAGACGTGAGTTGCCCGTTTGCGGGCGCGACAATCTCGAGCACTACCTTGTCAGTTTCAATATCCACCAGCAGATCGTCGCGGCTGACACTTTCACCCGGCCTCTTATGCCATACCGCCACAGTGCCTTCGCTGATGGATTCCGGAAATGTTGGCGCCTTGATTTCCATTATTCTGACTCTGCCTTAATCGAT
>JAPUFN010000167.1 GCA_027293665.1 Gammaproteobacteria bacterium
CCGGATTTCATCAACGCGCTCAGCATTTTTGCGCAGGCAGACGCGAGTGTTGCCTGGTGTGTCTCACAAGGTGCAGTGATTGCGACCACCAGTCTGTGGTTGCCGGCAGAATCGGCGCGAGCGCTCTGGCTCGACCCTGATGCGGCGATCGCCAATGGCCCGCCCAGAGGTTGTGAAGCAAAGCAGACCTCTGATGGTTTGAGCGTGACGGGCAACTGGGGATTCTCCAGCGGTTGTCAGCATGCGACCTGGATGCATGGCGCCGTGCGCCGCGCTGAGGACGGCGTCTGGACGGGCGTCTACTTCCCGAAAGAACAAGCTCAGTTTCATGACAACTGGCAGGTCGCCGGTTTACGGGGAACGGGCAGCTTCGAATTTTCCGTCGATGGGCTTGGCGTGTCGGATGAGTGGGTGACCGATTTCAGGGTAGCGCCGATCGCTGGCGGGGTGTTGTACAAAATTCCGACCGGACTCATTTTCGCAGTGAGCTTTGCTGCGGTCGCAGTGGGGGTCGCCCGCGCAAGCTTGGACACGACGATCGATCTGGCTCAAGGGAAGGTGCCGGGCTACGCAAAGCAGACGGTGAAAGATGATCCGGACATGCAGAAGTTCATCGGCGAGGCGGAAATGCGCTGGCACGCTGCGCGCGCTTATCTGCACGATACGGTCACCAGCGTCTGCTCAGAAATCGGCTCGAAAATAACAGATGCGCAGCGGATCGCATTGCGAATGACAGGCACACACGTAATCCGAGAGTCGGCAGCCGTGGTGAACCTTGCGTACACCGTGGCCGGCTCTACCGCCATCTACCAGGACAACCCGTTGCAGAGAAGATATCAGGACATGCAGGTGATCACGCAACACGTGCAGGCACGGATGTCTCACTATGGTCTTGTGGGCAGGTATTTTCTCGGCCATCCGTTTCAGCCGGGTCCGCTTAACTGAACACCTTTTTTAACTGTCGGGCTTCGACTTCGAACTTACGCCAGTCTTTGGAGAATTGCTTGCGGTGCTTGCGGACGTTGCTGCCTTCGAGTGTCAGCATCTTTTCGATTGTCCGTCTTTCTCCTGGTTTCAGTTTATGGCGCGCGCGATAGACCTTGAGGCGGTCGCTGGCAACGCAGGCGTCCTGGTGATCGCCCAGCGTCTGCTGCAGGCGCCGCAGCTTAAGGGTTGCCGCCACCAGCGGTTTGCCATAAGGCTCGGCGAGGTATTCGAGCTGGTAGCGCAGTCGTTTGATTTCGATTCTCAAGCGATGCAGTGCGTCAGGTGGTGAGGACCGGGTGATCTTCCTGCCGCGTTTGCGTATCGCGCGTAACTGCGGTTTGACGATTAACCGGGCGTTTTCTTTGATGGTTTGCTGACTCTCCGGAAGGCTTATACGAGCTTCGCGCAGCGCCCGAAATTTTTCGGGTAGTGCGCGGTATCTATCGCCGGTCAGAGCTCGAATCAGGTTGGCGTGAGCAAGTCGACGATTCGCCTGCAGGCGCCGCTCGTAGGCGGCCAGGCCAATGGCGTCTTTGCGGCGCAATTGTTTTCTGTAGCGTGCAAGATCCACCAGGTGTACATCGAGATCGCGCACTCGCCCGAGAATTCTACCAAGCCAGCGTATTTCATCGCCAAGTGTGTTTGCTTCCGCACGTGGTAGTACATTGGAAAATACCTGCAGTGCGGCACGCACACGGCGGGCGGCGACTCGCATCTCGTGCACACCTTCCAGATGCAGGCCTTCCCAGGCGAGCGGTTCGTGGTGTTTAAGTTGCTGGCCCTGAACTCTCAGATGTAGGAGCCCGAGGGTTGCCCAGTTTGCACTCGGTGACGTGGGTATTTCGAGCTGTACCATGCCCGCTTTGAG
This sequence comes from Gammaproteobacteria bacterium, assembly GCA_027293665.1. Taxonomy (GTDB): domain Bacteria; phylum Pseudomonadota; class Gammaproteobacteria; order Pseudomonadales; family Azotimanducaceae; genus SZUA-309. The sequence goes on from JAPUFN010000167.1 coordinate 1,856, forward strand.
ATCGCAGCCTGTTGCCTGCAGGCCGCGTTGATATTTACCGACCCGGGCCGGTAAAAGGCCAGGTTGCTGACGCAACACGGCAGCCGCTGCGGCCATGGCGTTCGCGGGTCCCCGGACAAGTTCGCACTCGAACTCCACGAATTCGAGAACGGTTTTTGAGCGTATGCGAACCACATCCATGCTGAGATCCATCAGCGAGCGGGGATAGTCGCGGTGAGAGAGCTGATAGCGGGTCCGTGCGTTCCTCAGTTTAAACAAAGCGGCGAGGTCAGTTTCGGGCGGGAGCAGTGTTTGGAGCAACTCTGCGACGTCTCCGGCGCCGAGTTGATTGATGTTCCACTGATCGTCGAACAGTCTCTGTTCAATTTCCAGACGTTCGAACATACCGGTGCGACTGACACCGATCTGCTTGCCGGTTATGACGGTACAGCCTTCGCCACTGCGCGAGCGCAGGCTCCAACCCGCGCGCTGCAGATGCCACTCAGAGGAATCGTAATAAATATCGCGGATGCGGATCGTGTCTTTCGGTACAACAGCGTAACCGGCCCAGAATAGCTCCTGCAGCAATCGCCGCAGCGACTTGTCCCGCTTATTCGGGCCATCGGTCAACAGGTACTTGGCTTCGAGTTCGTCCACTTGCAGTTCACGAGCTCAGTTAATTCATTATCCCGCAGTGAGCGCTCCGTTGCACATTGGCGCTGAAAGATCGACCATGAGAGGCTCACGACCCGGTTTCCGGGGCTGTGAGTCACAGCAACCTTCGCAAGCAGGGACATGCCATGGATATTCGCGCCGATCTCAGCGAACTCGTCTGCGTTACACCGGCAGACTGGCAATGGTCCGCCAGCCCGCAAGCGGGCGTATCAAGGGTGATGCTCGATCGGGTGGGCGATGAAGTGGCAGTTGCGACGAGTTTTGTCCGCTACGCGGAAAATAGTGTTTTTCCTGAACACAGCCATGCACTTGGTGAGGAGTACATCGTGTTCGAGGGGGAGTTCGCCGATGAAAACGGTCGATTTCCGGTCGGGAGTTATGTGCGCAATCCACCCGGCACCAAACATTCGCCCTTCAGTCAACCCGGCTGTCTGATCTGGGTGAAATTGCGGCAATTCGACACGGCGGATCTCGCTCAGTTCGACGTGATTCTGAATACTGAAATTCCTTCAGCAGGCTGGAGCGAGCGCGAATTACATCGCTTTGAGTTGGAGGTGGTGCGGGAATTTGTTGCGGCCGCAGACGAAGACATCG
>JAPUFN010000168.1 GCA_027293665.1 Gammaproteobacteria bacterium
AGTGGAGTCAAGCCAGTCGGTGGCTACCCGGGCAGGCATGGGGTCGTCCCACTACTCACGCATGGACGAGCGCCTGAGGCATTTGCTAACGTGCGCCTGCGTCGCACCCGTGCATCCAAAGGATCAATCGATGAGTAACCAGCCGCTGGAATCCCGCAGCCGAAGCCTCGTAAAAGGCCTGACCTGGCGTGTGGTGGCGACCCTGACAACCATCGTGATCGCCTGGGCCATCACTGGCGATATAGATACCGCACTACAGATCGGGTTCATCGAGGTGTTCGCAAAAATTGCAATTTACTACGTCCATGAGCGCGCGTGGCTCCACATAACCCTCGGTCGCAGCTGACACTCGGCCGCGGCGCTTCCTGAGCACGTGCACGGTACTGGCCAAAAAAATGAAAATTTTTTTTCGGGTCTGTGACACACTAGCGGTGAGTCGAAAACACCGGTAGAAAAAGCGCTGAGCATTCTGCCGTCATTTGGATCCCGCTGGAGGGGACAGCATGAAATTCGGAATCTTCTATGAGCAGCAGTTGCCACGGGACTGGGAAGAGAACAGCGAACATCAGCTGATCAAAAACTCACTGGCGCAGATTGAACTTGCTGACGAGTTGGGCTTCGACTACGCCTGGGTAGTGGAGCACCATTTTCTCGAAGAGTATTCCCATTCTTCCGCACCGGAGGTCTTCCTCGCAGCGGCGAGCCAGCGAACGAAAAACATCCGCCTCGGCCACGGCATCATCCAACTCACCACCAATCATCCGGCACGCGTTGCAGAGAGAGTGGCGACGCTCGATCTGGTGTCGGATGGACGCGTAGAACTCGGCCTGGGCGAAGGCGCATCTGTGACCGAACTGCACCCTTTCAATCTCAGGTTTCGGGATAAGCGCGATGTCTGGGAAGACGCCGTCAAATGCATGCTGCCGATGTTCTGGAATCACGGCTGGGAATACGACGGTGAATATTTCAAGTTTCCCAAGCGCGCGGTTGTGCCAAAGCCGCTGCAGAAACCACATCCGCCCTTGTGGATCGCCTGTTCGCAACTCGAGACCATCAAGTACGCAGCCCATCGCGGCATGGGCGCACTGTGTTTCAAATTCGTCAATATGGAGTCCTCCCGCGCCTGGGTGAATGCGTACTACAACACTTATCTGCATCACCTGGAGAAGCTTGCGGATTATCAGACGAATCCGAATATCGCCGTGGTGGCCGGATTCATGTGTGCGGAAACGGACGAAGAGGCCTGGGAGAAAGCAGATGGCTGGACGTTCTTTCAGTTCGCGCTGCAGCTTTACGGCAAAGAGGGTCCTTTCGAACCCGGCAGCGTTAACTTCTGGGAACGCTATCAGGAATGGAAGAAAACGCCCCAAGGCCAGCACCGCACAGGCAGCGAGCTGATCGGCTCACCCGATACGATCCGCCAGCGGCTGCAGGATCTCGCAGACACCAATGTCGACCAGGTCATCCTGCTCAATCAGGCTGGCAAGAATACCCATCAGGATATCTGTGACAGCCTTGCGCTCTTCGCGCGCGAGGTCATGCCGGAGTTCCACGAATCGCACAAAGAACAGGAAAAATGGAAGGTAGCGGTTCTCGCCGGCGAGATTGAACTCGAGGACATCGACACCGAACCATTCAACATCACACGTGGTCGCAAGCCCACCAAACCTTCGACCAAAGAAGCCCGGGATATGGTCGCTGGGGGGCTCGGCCGACCCGACTCCGAAGTCGTATCCGGCGGTTGACTGGAGGCTAGCTAGGGCGAGAAGCCAGCGCGCGCCAGATTTTTTCCGGGGTCAGCGGCATGTCGAGCGCTGAAACACCATGATCCTGCAGCGCATCGAGTACGGCATTCACCAGCGCCGGTGGCGCGCCACAAGCGCCACCCTCGCCAATACCTTTCACTCCAAGTTCGTTGTTCGGCTCGAGCACTTCATTGAAACTCACGTCGATATCCGGGGTCTGTGAAGCCCTCGGTATACAGTAATCCATGAACGAACCCGTTAGCAGCTGCCCATCTTCGTTATAGTGCACGCCTTCCAGAAGCGTCTGACCGAGACCCTGCACGACACCTCCATGTACCTGGCCACGTGCCAGCAGCGGGTTGATCACGCGACCACAATCGTCAACCGCCGTGTACGCCACCACTTCGATTTCACCCGTATCCGGGTCGATCTCGATCTCCGCCACATGACAGCCGTTGGGAAACGTATAACCGCTGCCACGGTCATAGCGAATCACCTCGGAAAGTGCTTTCGCACCGAACTGCTCATCGAATGCTGCGCGCGCAACGTCGTCGAGGCTGACTGCGGCAGCACTATCTGCAACGCGGTAAACGCCTGCGTCGTACACCACCCGCTCCGCGGGTGCCTGCAGCAGTTGTGCTGCGATATCCAGGCCACCCGCCGCAACCGCGTGCGATGCCTGACGTACTGCGACACCGCCCATCTGCGAGGATCTGGAACCGCCCGTGCCACCACCGAACTTCACGTATTCGGTATCACCCTGAATGATGTTGATTTTGTCGAAATCTATGCCGAGGGTTTCACCGATGATCTGTGAATAGGTTGTGCGATGACCCTGCCCGTGGGAGAACGTACCTACCACAACATCGGCACTGCCATCTTTGTTGAGCGTCACTTGCGCTTCTTCCTGGGGTCCGCCACCGGAGGATTCAACGTAGTAGCCGATGCCGATGCCGCGTAAGCGGCCGTTCGACCTCGCCGTGGCTCTGCGCTGCGCGAACTGATCAAAATCGGAGCGTGCGATGGCAAGATCCATCGTGCCGCTGAAATCACCGCTGAAAATCGTCACTCCAGAATGATTCGTATAAGGTAGATCCTCCTGAGCAATGAAATTCTTCCTGCGCAATTCCACGGCAGATACCCCGAGCTCGATCGCGGCAGCTTCAATCAGTCGCTCCATTACATAACAGGACTCCGGACGGCCTGCTCCACGATAGGCAGACACGGGCATCGTATTCGTGAACAGGCACTGCACAGAATGATAGAGGGCGGGAATTTTATAGACCGTACCGGTAATGCGGCCACCCGCAATCGTCGGCACGAATGGACCCACGGCCGTGCAATACGCGCCAAGATTAGCCAGCGTCACGACCTTCAGACCGAGAATCCTACCCTGTGCATCGAGCGTCAGCGTCGCCGTTGTCAGATTGTCCCGCCCGTGAGAATCAGCAAGAAACATCTCCGAACGATCACCCGTCCACTTTACAGATTGCTTGAGTTCTCTGGCCGCGAAAAGGCACAGGCAGGCTTCAGGATGCACTTCACCGCGAACGCCGAATCCACCACCCGTATCACCGGAGATGACTCTGACTGCTGCGGGTGGCACCTTGAAAATCGCCTTGGCCAGCACGCCCTGCTGTGCATAGACTCCCTGGCTTGGATTGTAGAGCGTGAACTTGCCGTCATCGTAGCTGGCAACACAGGCCCTGGGTTCGAGCGGGCTGGGGACGACCCGGTTATTCACCAGGTCGACTACGACGATATGCGCAGCCTCTGCCAGAGCTTGCTCGAACGCGCCTTCATCTCCGTTCTCGTAATGGATAGACAGATTGGAACCATGCGCCTCGTGCAGCACCTGCGCGTCCGGGCTGCCGGCCTCCCGCAGATCGACTACCGCCGGCAGATCTGCAACCGTCAACTCGACAAGCTCCGCGGCATCCCGCGCCTGCTGTCGAGATTGGGCGACAACCGCGACCACCGCCTGGCCGACGAAGCAGATCCGGTCTTCTGCCAGGATTGGTCGATGCGGAATGAAACAGGGTTCGTCGTTGCGATCCTTGAGCACTGCCCGGCACGGTAGCCCACCGAGTTCGGCAAGATCGGCCGCTGTGTAGACGGCCATCACGCCGGCAGCCGCGCTCGCTGCGCTGATGTCGATATCGGTAATCCTGCCGTGTGCGTAGGGCGAACGCATGACTGCGAGAAAGAGCTGGCCGGGCAGGTTGATATCATCCGTGAATGCGCCGCCGCCGGTGACGAGCCGGGGGTCCTCTTTGCGAGGCACGCTCTGGCCGATGCCGAACTTCATCGTTGGGCTTCCGCGCCTTTTTGCAACACGCCGCTAACCAACGACGACCGTGTTGCGCAGGGTTCCTATCGGTTTGACCTCGACTTCAATCACGTCTCCTTCATCCATGAAGACCGGTGGCTTGCGCGCGGCACCGACGCCGCCGGGAGTGCCGGTGACGATGACATCACCGGGTATCAGTTCAGTGAACGTCGAGCAATATTCGATCAACTCTGCAAAACCGTGGACGAGCAAACTGGCTTGCGCATTCTGCATCACCTCGCCATTGAGGCGAGTGGTGATTTCCAACTCATCGAGATCACCGACTTCATCTGGCGTCATCAGCCACGGACCGAAGCCACCTGTTGCGTTGAAGTTTTTTCCGGGGGTGAACTGCGAGGTCTGGCGCTGGTACTCACGCACGCTGCCATCGTTGTAGATGCCGAATCCGGCCACGTGGGAGAGTGCGTCCTGGCGAGCGATCCGACGTCCGGAGCGGCCGATGATCAGCGCAATTTCACCCTCGAAATCGAGCGTCTGCGACTCCAGAGGCCGGATCATGGGTTGCTCGTGGCCCATCTGTGCGTTGGCGAAGCGCACAAAGATAGTCGGGAAGCCCTCGCCACCGCGGCCGGTTTCTGCCTGATGGGCTTTGTAATTGAGCCCGACACATAGAATTTTACTCGGATTGGGAATGGTCGGCAGATACTCGATCTCACCGAGTGCAACATCCGCCTCATCTCCCAGTA
>JAPUFN010000169.1 GCA_027293665.1 Gammaproteobacteria bacterium
CACGGCTTCGGATAGCCACTGACCGGTCCCCGTGCGGCCGTGTACTGAAATCTGCAGCAGGTCAATCGCGAACATACCATGTGCGAGCCACACACCCGTCACACCACCGGCAATCTGCACCAGCACGTAAGCCGCGGCGGGCAACGGTGCAATTTCCCCGCGAATGAGGAACGCTAAGGTCACCGCCGGGTTGAAATGCGCCCCGCTGAGTTGACCGAACATCAGAATCAGGACTGTCAGAATTGCGCCGGTTGCGATGGTGTTGCCAAGGAGGGCAAGTGCTGCGCTTCCGCCCGCGAGGTTCTCAGCCATGATGCCCGAACCCACCACCGTGGCCAGCAGCAGCAACGTGCCAACAAACTCGGCGGTGAGTTTTCGGCTCATCAGCAGCCCCCCGCGTCCTGGCAGCACTCTTTGACAAGGTATGCCACCAGCGCATTCATCTTCGTGTAGTTTACAGTGCAGCGCAGAACGCGACCTTCCCGCTTCTGCGTGACAAGTTTGCAACTCACCAGATTACCGATGTGGTGCGACAGGGTAGAACCGGGAATACCAAGGCGCTGCTGCAGCCTGCCCACGGGCAGTCCATCCAGGCCGGCGCGGACCAGAGTGCGGAATATGCCAAGCCTGGTTTCGTTCCCAAGACTTTCAAGCGCCCTTGCGGCCTCCGATATTTTCACTGAATGCTCCTGTATCGAATGTTTAGTTATTTCGAATAAACTAGAAATAACGAAATGTTATTGCACGAAAATTATTGTTACGGTATTATTTCGACTAATATCGAAATATCAATGGAGTATGAGACGATGACAATGCGTGTGCAACTGGCTTTGAACGTGGACGACCTGGAGAAAGCCATCGACTACTACAGCCGACTTTTTGGCGTCGCCGTCAATAAGCGTGAAGAAGGTTATGCGAACTTTGTGGTGGCGCAACCTGCGCTGAAACTGGTCTTGTTCGAAACATCCGGCTCAGCCGAGAGGCTCAATCACCTGGGATTCGAAGTGTTCGATGATGAGGCGGTCAACCAGGTAGCCGAACACCTGGCCGCCGAGGGTCTTCTCGACGAACACCAGCAGGGTGAAGTGTGCTGTTACGCGAGGCAGAATAAAGCCGTCTCCTATGATCCGCAGGGCTTGATGTGGGAATGGTATCGCGTGCTCGAAGACTCGCCGACATTCTTTGGGGAATCAGCTGTCTCTGAGAAGCTGGCTGGCACGAACAGCGAACTGGTGACCGCAGCTCAGCCGGGTTGTTGCTCGTAAGCTGATTATCAGTCCTCGAGTATCTGCTTGAGCGCGCGAATCGCATGCAACTCGTAGCTTGCGTGGAGGGCGTTGCCGTGGTGCAGCGCCTCTACATCATCTTCGCGAAACCATTTGATCGCCAGCAGTTCGCTATCGTCGTAATCCTTGATCGGGTCGTTGAACTCAGCGGCGTAGACCATGTGCAGTGACTTTTTATACGGAAACGGGCCAACCTTGATGAGTTTCGGGACATAGACGGACAATTCTTCTTCGAGCTCTCTGAGGACTGCTGATTCCGCTGATTCACCGCGTTCGATCTGGCCGCCCGGCAGTCCCCATCGGCGCCGTTGGCGACCCCAGAAACTGTTGTGAACGGCCAACAGGTATTCCTCTCGCTGGTCTTCCTGTCGCCGATAGAGGATGCAGCGAGCTGTTTTGTACGGCTGACGCATGGGTTATATGTATCACATCTCACGCTCGGCTTGTTTTTCGTGCGTGGTTTTTTCCAGGCAGGCTTCAGCAGACGGTGCCCAACCTCAGTCGCTCCAGGAGTTCCTCCGGCGACAACTGCTCGCCGTACTCGGAGATTTCAAATGCCTCTGCGTATTGGGCAGTTCCCGCTGCATAGCGGCTCGCAATGGCCGCCGGTCGTCTGCCGTAAAACTCGCGAAGCCACTGCATCCGGTCTCCGCAAACCGGTGAGTCCATCACGTGAGGGAGCCATTCAAACACCTGGGATTCGTGGCAGGCGAGCAGTCCGACCACCTGCTCGAATACCTCGTCGATGCTGATCACGATGTCGGCCCGGAACGGTACCGGGCGGACGAAGAAATCGCACATGCCGAGCACGACAGGCGTGTTTGACAGCGCCGGAATTTCGGGTTCGACGTTGGGCACGCGCAACAGGTAGCAGGCATCGTGCACCAGCTGTGCGGTTGCCCGATGATCCGGGTGATAGTCATACGGCCGATGTGTGACGATGAGATCCGGGTGGATTCTGCGAATCGCGCTGACAAGCCGTCTGCGTAATTCAATCGATGGCGTCAGCTCACCGTCCAACTCGTTCCAGATATTGAGCTCTGCGTCGAGCTGCTGGGCGGATGCCAGGGCCTCTCTGCGGCGTCTTGCCGCGAGCGTCTTTCGATCGAGCTCGTGGTGGCCCGCCGAGCCATCGGTCAAACTCAATACACCAATCTGGCAACCAGTGGCCGCAAGCTTCAGCATGAGGCCCCCTGCGTGAAACTCGGCATCGTCCGGGTGGGCGCCGATCACTAGAACGCGGTCAATTCTCCTCATGGTTCACATCAGCCTTACATGTCTTCTACGCAGTTTTACAACAATGATGCCTTCTATCGATAGACTTGTCAGTCCGAGGCGTAACTCAATCATCAGGAATTCACTTGAGCGCATTACCACCTGCAATGAACAAAGACCATCAGCGATTGATAGGCGAACAGATTAGTGTGGGCGGGGAACTCTATACGCTCCTTGAACTGTTGCAGGTCGAAAATGGCACATGCGTTAAAGCCAGGCATGCACAGAACTCTTCAATCGCTCTGTTTGGAATCGAACAGGCACTGAACGCCCTGCGGGTAGAAGAAATCGAGCTCAATCAGCCGACGTTTCTGAGCACACTCTAGCGCTTCTTAGCGCACGCGCTAGCACCCCTTCCGATCAACCCGCAAACTCCGGCCGCGTCATTCCGACGTGTGTTGCCGCTTCGAACGCATGAGCGATCTGCAATAGTTCGAAATCACCCCGAGGCTTGCCGACAATCTGCAGACCGACTGGTAGTCCCGACTCAGTGAATCCTGCCGGTACGGAGATCGCGGGCAGCCCCGTCACTGATATCGCGCAGCACACCGTCATCCAATCGATATATGTCGGCATCGATTGGCCGTTGATCTCCCGGATCCACTCCAGAGAGGAATCAAAAGGAGGCACCTGAGCGGCGGGCAGCAGCAATGCGTCGTGCTGTTCGAAAAATCGGCTGACCTGCCGATAGAGTTCTGTTCGTTGCAACTCCGAGCGAATAACCTCATCCGCAGTCAATGCGAAACCCTGCTCGATGTTCCAGATGGCGGTGTCTTTTGCATGAGCGCGCCAATCAGGCAGAGTTTGCTCCAGGATGCGGCCGGTAACGGCAAGGGACGCGGCACGCTGGGTCTTGAAGATGTCCATTGCGTCTGAAAAATCCGGACACTCACGCGTCAGCGTACCCCCGAGATCCGCGAAAACAGTCGCTGCTGATTGCACAATCGATGCAACCTCGGAATCGACTGGTATGAGTCCAAGGTCGCTCGTTACGCCGAACTTCATTCCAGTGAGATCCACCGCCAGAGGTTCCCGAAAACGAGCGCCATCCTCCGGCAACGTCAGGGGGTCATGCGGCGAAGGACCCGCCTGCACACTGAAAAGCAGTGCTGCGTCAGCAACTGTGCGCGCCATAGGCCCCGCCGTTGCCAGCCTGCCAAACCAGCCGAAGCCTCTGTCATCGGGTACTCGGCCGATGGATGGTCGAAATCCGACCACGTTGCAGAACGACGCGGGGTTCCTCAGAGATCCTCCCATGTCGCTGCCGTCCGTGATGCTCAACATGCCCGACGCCAGCGCAGCGGCTGCGCCGCCACTGCTGCCGCCGGGGGTCTTGTCGAGATCATAAGGATTGCGGGTGGCGCCGAACAGCGCATTGAAGGTGTTAGACCCCAATCCGAATTCCGGCATATTGCTTTTGCCGATCACGATTGCGCCTGCCGCCCGCTGTCGCGCTATGAGAGTGCTGTCACTGCGCGCGATCCGGTCGGCGTAGGGGACGAAACCAAACGTCGTTGGCAAGCCCTCAGCGTCGAGCATATCCTTCGGGGCAATAGGTAGGCCGTGCAGAGGTCCCTGATTTTCTGCTTTGCATTCGTCACTGGCAGCGGCAAGAGCCAGCGCCTTTTCTCGCGGCAGGACGTTTACCAGAGCATTGATCTGCGGGTTGCATCGCTCAATCTGATCGTAGCAGCAGCTCATTAGCTCGACCGCGGAGACTTGCCGGGATTTGAGCAGATCCACCTGTGTGGTGGCATTGAGCCAATTGAGTTCATCCATGGTCTGATAGTGGCAGGCAGGGTGGACGATCAGCAAGCGGCGGTGTGATCAATTTGGCCACGGTTGCTCTGAAATCACTGTAGCCGGTCCAGGCTCCAGACCGTGACGTTGAGAGGCGTCCTGAGATGCAGTCCGCCACCAACGTTCGTGAAGCTGGGGTTCAGCCGTCGTTGATACCACGCGCTCGGCCGGATGACCTGCTGATTGTCGGTGCGTTGTCTGTCGCAGACAGCAAGGTCTTCTTCAGTCAGCACCCCAAGGAACAGCGCGCCGCCCGTCATCCCCGCCAGGTTCCGGATTGCTGCCTCGCAGGTAGCGTCAGCGAGGTACGCAAGCACATCATTGCAGATTACCAGGTCGGCTGGCTTGTCCGGTTTGTAATCGGTTACCGAGCCTTGCGTCCAGCCATAGCGTTTGCACAGGTAATCGCTGTACTCGATGCCGGTTCCCTCGGCTCGAGGGTAAACCCTGGTCAACGCGCGCAAAACGTTGCCGACCCCGCAACCGACATCGATAAAGCGATGCACCTGTATTTCCAGGTAGGCGAGATATGCGGCGATGAACTCGGCCTGGCGCTTAGCAGCGCTCGGAGACACAGCTCGAGTGCTGGGGTCTCGATAGAATTTGTCGTAATAAGCCTTGTCGAACTTCGTTCGCATGGCAATTTCACAGGTGCAATCCCGGTAGCCAGTGTAACTCCCGTGGAGTTCGCAGACGGTGCTCAATGCGGACACCCCGCAGAGCGCTGCGGTGGCAGCGTGCGCGGGTGTTCTGCGGTAAGCTCCTCTTTAAGGGAGTCTGGGATGCGAAGTGATGGCAATCATTGAAGAAGAATTCACCGATGATCGAGTGATCGGCGAGTTGATTGAGGCGCTCGGCGAAGATTGTGTGATGGTGGGCGCCGCCGTGCGCGAACGTTCGGCAGGCGTCTGGCGATCCGATACGGTGCAGGCAAAAGCACTGCTGCGTCCCCGCACCACCGAACAGGTCAGCAGGGCGCTGGAAATATGTAGCGCCAATCGGCAGAGCGTGGTCGCCCATGGCGGTCTGACCGGCCTGGTTGGGAGTGCGATTACGTCCCCCGGTGATGTTGCACTTTCGCTCGAACGCATGAATTCGATCGAAGAGATCAATTCTCTTGATCGGACGATGGTGGTGCAAAGTGGCGTGATCCTGCAGACCATTCAGGAAGCCGCGGATGACCAGGGCCTCATGTTTCCACTCGACCTTGGCGGACGTGGCAGTTGTACGATCGGCGGGAATATCTCGACAAATGCCGGTGGAAATCGCGTGCTTCGATACGGTATGACCAGGGATATGGTGCTCGGACTTGAAGCAGTACTCGCCGATGGCACCGTGATTTCATCCATGAATCAGATGATCAAAAACAATGCAGGCTATGATCTCAAGCAGCTGTTCATTGGCACTGAAGGCAGTCTTGGTATTGTCACGCGCGCGGTGTTGCGGCTGCGGGAAAAACCGGAATCTCAGGCTACGTTGTTTGTCGCAATAGATGAGTTCAAGAAACTGGCTCTATTTTTGAAGCACATGGACGTCAGCCTCGGCGGTACGCTTTCTGCGTTTGAAGTGATGTGGAACAACTTCTATCGTCTTGTTACCACTGAACCTGCGCAAGGCAAGCCGCCGATTTCGCAGGAGTATCCGTATTATGTGCTTGTCGAAGCGATGGGCAGTGATGCGTCTGCCGTTGAAGCGGCGTTGGCCGATGCCTACGAGAGTGAGTTGATTGCTGATGCAGTTGTCACACAATCTGAGGCCCAGCGCTTGCAGCTGTGGGCGCTGCGTGATGATGTAGAGCAGGCTTTCCGTTACGCACCGCTCTTCACCTTTGATGTGAGCCTGCGTATTTCCTGCATGGAAGCCTATCTCGATGAGGTCAACGAACGTCTTTCAGCTCACTATGCTGAATTCCAAAACTTCATCTTCGGACACATGGGTGACGGCAATCTGCACCTCGTTGTCTCTGTCGGACAAGGCGGAGACGAGGATCGTGAGCGAGTCGAGACTTGTGTCTACGAACCGCTTGCCGCGATCGCCGGATCGGTCTCGGCCGAGCACGGTGTTGGCACTGAGAAAAAACCGTACCTCGGTATCTCGAGAAGCGCAGACGAAATTCAGCTCATGCGCAAGCTGAAAGCGGCGCTCGATCCAAACGGGATTCTCAACCCTGGCAAAATATTCGATCTAGAGGAGTCGACCTAGCAACGTGTTGAAAAAAAACGCTGCTGGCCTCGCGACAGGACAGGCTCTTAGCAGATGAATCAGGAGGTAGCTGATGGCGGATGTTCACTATGAGTCTCTCCATGACATCTGTGGCCGAATCAAAAGCGGTGAGCTGACGGCGACCCAAGTGACCCGGACGCTGCTCGAGCGTATTGAGTCGATTGACGGCGAGCTGAAAAGTTACGTCAAAATACTGACGGACAGTGCGCTCGCCACGGCAGAAAAACTCGACAAAGATCGCGAAGAGGGCCGTCCTCTGGGCGCATTGCATGGTGTCCCGATTGCCATAAAAGATCTGCTCTACACCCGAGGTGTTGCTACGGCGAGCGGCACGAAGGTCATGGAAAATTTCATCCCGGAGGAAGATGCCACCGTCGTGTCACGTCTCAAGGCAGCTGGTGCTGTACTCATCGGCAAGACTCAGCTTACCGAAGGCGCGTACGGCATCCATCACCCTGATATTGATCCTCCATTAAATCCCTGGGACGAGACGCGGTGGACGGGCGTGTCTTCTTCGGGTTCGGCCGTGGCCGTGAGTGCCGGCCTTGCATTTGCTGCCCTCGGAACGGATACCGGCGGCAGCATTCGCTTCCCGTGTGCCAGTTGCGGGCTGGTCGGAATCAAACCCACCTATGGCAGAGTCAGCCGTCACGGCGCGTTCCCGCTTGCCGAGTCACTCGATCACATCGGCCCCATGACCCGCAGTGTTGCCGATGCGGCGCGGGTATTGCAGGTACTTGCCGGTGAGGATGCGAATGACCCCACCACGCTGAACGCCGCGGTGCCGAATTATTTTGCAGCGCTGAGCGATCAGGTTGCGGGCCTGACTATTGGTGTCGATTGGAATTATGTATCGCAAGGTGTGGCGGATGAGGTCATTGCGACGGTCCGGCAAGCCGTTGAGATTTTCGTCGAATGCGGCGCGAAGGTCTCGGAAGTGAAGATGCCAGCGAGTTACGAACCGCTTGTCAGCGACTGGTCGGTAACCTGCGGGGTCGAATGTGCGCGGGCGCATGCGAAGTACTACCCGGCGCAGAAGGAACTCTACGGTCCTGTGCTTGCCGGTCTGATCGAGATCGGCCGCAAATCGAGTGAGGACGATTATGCCGCTCTGGAAATCATCCGAGGTGACTTTTCAACAGCGCTCGATGCGCTGCTGGGTGACGTCGATGTGTTGCTCGCACCCTGCATGCCGGCGTTGCCGCCAGCAGTTGAGGAAATGAATGATCCTGCGTCCTTCGATGAAGCACGTGCCGATTTTTTGATCTTTACCGCGCCATTCAACTACTCAGGCCATCCGACGATTACCCTTCCCGCCGGTCTGGCTGCAGGCGGGTTGCCGAAGTCGATTCAGTTAATTGGCCGGAAACTCGGCGAGCCAACGTTGCTTCGCGCAGGCTCGGCTTACGAGCGTTTAGTCGAATTCAATCAGCATCCGGTTCCATAGCGGTATAGCACTCAGGAGTGAATCTGGGTGAACAGATGGCCAGAAACACCAGATCTTCCTTACCGCAGTTGCGAATTCTCTGCGCACTGCCTGCAGGGATTCGCGCCACATCACCGATCGTGACGCTCTCCCGCAGATCTTTGCCGATCTCGACGAGGCCTTCGCCAGACAGAATGACGTAGCGTTCGGTTGTTGAACTAAGCGTATGCCAGCGGGTGGTCTGACCAGGGCCAACTCTTACCCGGGCGATTGACACAGCCGGATCGTCTGCGGAGTTTGCAAGTTCCAGAATGTGGCAGCCTTCCTCGAACCAGTATTCCGTCGATTCAGCAGGCCGCTGTATGCCCTTCGAACTCACAGCCAACGACGCACGTTGGATCTGTAGGTTAGGTAGATCGCGCCAAACGTCTGCTCCATCAACGGCTCTTCAAACTGAATGAATTTCAAGCGGATCACGAGGACGAACGGAACGAGCACCAGCCAGGGCGAGGCCCGATCGAGCAAAAGTGCAACTGCGAGCAAAACCAGAACCATCCCGAGAT